>CAYORE010000062.1:0-3730 GCA_964406325.1 uncultured Bdellovibrionales bacterium
ATTTTCCGGGAGATGTGAATAAAATTCTTACCGGTGAAAAGCGTGCGATAGTTCTTGTTCATTAATATTCTCCATTCTCTACAAGCAAGGCTTGTGGAGTGAGGTTTGTAGTGAGATTGAAAAAGGTTTGTAAGTATGGTATGATGATAGTATGGTTAGATTTAATAGTGTTTTTAAAAAGAAAAAAAATAAAAAACTGCCTGTGTTTTTGAGGCCGTTTTTGTGGTCTTATGATTTGAATAAAATGGATAAGGAGAAACATAAAAATATTATTATAAAAAATATTCTTGATTACGGAACCAAAGAGGCAACTGATTGGTTGTGGGAAAATTACAGTAGGGAAGAAATCCAAGAAGCAATTAGAAAATCCATCCGAGCAGATTGGAGTAAGAAGTCAATCAATCTTTGGTCATTGATTTATGAAGTGGAACCAAGGGAAGATAGGTTTGAGTAAATAAAGGTGGGTAAAGACAAAGGAAAGTTTAATTTTTATAGAAGAACGCGTCAAAGGTGCGTGATAAGTGAAAGTTGAATCTTTGCAATATTCTATATTTTAAATTTTTAATTGGAAAATGCTTAGTCTAAATTTTAAATTAGTAAAATATGTTTTACGATATTTTAGACAAAAAAAGAATGGCAATTTTGCCGTTATTGAAAGAATTTAAAAGTGATTTTTATTTAGCCGGTGGAACAGCTTTGGCTTTGCAGTTAGGACATCGTGATAGTATAGATTTTGACTTTTTTTCAATGAAAAATATTGATACGGAGAAATTATTTGAAAGGATAAAAACAATTTTTGTTGGTTATGAAGTTAAAAAAATACAAGAAGAAAAAAATACTCTCACGGTAATAATTGACGGGGATATTAAAATTAGTTTTTTCACCTACCAATATCAATTGTTAAATAAATTGGTTGATGAAGAAAATTTAAAATTGGCCTCGATTGAGGATATCGCTTGTATGAAATTGTCGGCAATTGTTAGTCGGTCGTTGGAGAAAGACTACATTGATTTATATTTTATTTTACAAAATAGTTCTTTGGATAATTTGTTAAAATTAGCACAGAAAAAATTTCCTTCTTTAGATACTAACTTAATTATCAAAAGTTTAACATATTTTGATGACATTGTAGAAGAAGCGATTAATTTCAAAAATGAACAAAAGGTTTCATTGGAGGAAGTAAAAATGTTTCTTATTAAAATCGTCAAAGATTATTTGTAAAATACCTTAAGTATAATAAAAAAATACCACTTACCAATTGCAAGTTGTTGGTAACTGGTTACTGATTACCAAATTATATGTTATTAACAAAAATAGAAATAAACGGTTTTAAATCTTTCGCTCAAAAAACGGTCTTAAATTTTTCGGAAAGTCAAATTTTGTCGTCGGGAAATGGTGTTCAAGACAAAAAGAAAGCAACCGGAGATTTGGGAATTACGGCGATTGTCGGACCGAATGGAAGTGGAAAATCAAATGTAGCCGATGCTTTAAAGTGGGTGATGGGAGAACAGTCTATGAAAAGTTTGCGTGGAAAAAAATCCAGTGACATTATTTTCGCCGGAAGTGATAGTAAATCTCGCTTGGGGAGCGCTCAAGTATCTATTTATCTGGATAATTCCGACAAGAGTTTGCCAATTGATTATGAGGAGGTGGTTATTACCAGAAAAATTTATCAGAGCGGAGAGAGTGAATATTTGATTAACAAGTCCCGAGTGCGTTTGGGAGATGTTTTGGAGTTGTTGGCGAAAGCGGGAGTGGGGCAACGCAGTTATTCCATTGTAGATCAGGGAATGGCAGATCGTCTTTTAAACGCCACTCCCATAGAAAGGCGGGTAATGATTGAGGAGGCGGCCGGTGTCAAGGGTTATCAAATGAAGAAAGAGAAAAGTCAACGAAAATTGAAAAGTACCGTCAAAAACTTGGAGCGCTCCCGAGAGCTGTTGGCGGAAATTGAACCGCATCTTCGTCTTTTAAAAAGACAATATAACAAAGCTCAGAAAGGGGAGGTTTATTTGGAAGAGCTAAAAGAAAAACAAAAGAGACTGTATAATTTTTTATGGCGAGGGCTTACTCGGGAGAAAGATGAATATTTAAAAAAGCAAAGCGAGGTGGAAAAGGTTGTTTCCAAGTTGCAAAAAGAAATTTATGATTTATCCGATCAGATCAAACAAGAGTCTCAAAATGCCATTTCTCATCAAGGAGAAATAAATGCTTTGGAAAAAAAGAAGAGGGAATTATCGCAAAAATTAAATAATTTGGAGAGGGAATTGGCGATGGAAGAAGGACGGGTGGAATTGGAAAAAGATCGTTTGCGACAAATTCGCAAAACAATTTCCGTGCCGGTGGATAGTGCATTAATCAAAAAACAATTGGAAGAGATTAAGAAAAAGCAGGAGGAGTTTTTGGGGCACTTAGATAAAACCAAGGATTTGGCGGAAATTGAAAAATTAAAAAAGTATGCTCGGGAAATTATTGCGGAACTTCAAAATTTGTACGAAGCGGTAATTAAGGGAAAGGTGGAAAAGAAACGACCTCAAGCGGAAATTGGCAGGCAGTTAAAAGAAAACGAAATTAAAATGGCAAAATTAACGGAAAAGATTGACCGTGGACGAAAGGAGAGGAATGAAGTTGTAAAAAAGACAGAGGAAATTAGTCGGAAAATTGAGGATTTAATTGAAAAAGATAATGCGGAACGGAGGGCATCCATTGAAATGGAGGATGAGTTGAGGCAGAAGCGATTTGAAATTGATAAATTGAAAACAGAATTGAATTCTTATCAAATTGAATTGGCCAAGTTGGAAGTTAAAGAGGAAGATTTGCGCGGACAAATTATGTCCGAATTGAAAATCAGTCCGGAAAAACTTTTGTCTATAGTGGAGAAAGATATTCTCAGGTCGGATAAGGAAGATGGAAAAGAAAAGAGAACCAAAGAAAAAAAGGAAAAAATGTCAATTAAAGAGAGTGAGGTGGCGGAATATTCCCAAAGAATTTATTGGTTGAAAATGCAATTGGAACAAATAGGTGGTATTGATGAGGAGGTAATTGAGGAGTATAAAGAGACTCAACAAAGGTATGATTTTTTGGTTAGAGAGTCGGAAGATTTACAAGAGGCGATGAAAAAATTGGAAAAAGTGATTAAAGAAATGGACGAACAGATTAAAGGAAAATTTGCTCGGGCTTATCGGGCTATCAATAAAGAGTTTCAAAAATATTTTAAAATAATTTTTAATGGTGGGCGGGCCAAGCTGGAACAGGTGGAAATTGTTAGCGGTAAAAAAAGTTCCACTCGGGCGGCTGCCGGAAACGAAGATGAATTGGAAGTATCGGAAGAAGAGGAAGAGGAAAAGCAAGTTGGAGTGGAAGTTGTCGTTAATCCTCCCGGAAAAAAGATTGCCAATGTGGGGATGTTGTCCGGCGGGGAAAGAACTTTAACATCCCTGGCTCTTTTATTCGCTATTATCGCTTATAATCCGCCACCGTTTGCCTTGTTGGATGAGGTGGAAGCGGCTTTGGATGAGGCAAACTCCCGACGGTTTGGAAAAATTCTCAGTGAATTGGCCAATCAGACGCAGTTTATTTTGATTACCCATAATAGACAAGTGATGAAAGAGGCCTCTCTTTTGTATGGGGTAACGATGCGGGGAGATGGTGTCTCCGAATTGCTTTCCATTAAATTGGAGGGAGCGGAGAAATATGCGGAGTAAATTGTAAGATACAAGATACAAGATAC
>CAYORE010000063.1:0-6190 GCA_964406325.1 uncultured Bdellovibrionales bacterium
TGATTGCTTTTGGGTGAAGTTTTTAAAAAAAGGAGAGAAAATAAAAATAAAAATAATAATTTAAAATTATAAAAATGAATATTAAACTTTTGTTTTTTCCATTTAGTTTGATTATTTTGGTTTGGACATTTGTGTCTTATACCAAACCCGGCTGGGATCAATACAATAAACAAAAAAAAGAATTGGAAACGCTTTTGGAAAAGAAAGCGGAGATTGTAGCCGGGGTAAATAAAGTTAAAAAGGCCTCAAAGGATTTTCAGGGGATTAGCGATGAGTCTAAATCATTTGTTTATAATGCGGTGCCGGTTGATATTAACAACGATGATTTGATAGGGGAAATCAATAAGGATGCCAGTCAAGCCGGTGTCTTAGTAACAAAAATTTCCGTTAAAAAATCTAAAAATAAAAACAGGAATTCTTGTCGAAAGAAGAAATCTTCCTCTAAGAGTGAAGCGACTGACTGTGCTCCCGAAGCTATGACTATGGGAGTTAACTTAATGGCGGTTGGTAGTTATCCGATGATTAAAGATTTTATTGCCAAATTGGATGGGCAGAACAGGTTGATTAGTCCGATTGCTTTTTCTTTGACGGCGGCGAAGGGCGAAAAGGGAGAGGAAGAAGGTGGCGGTGAGAATTCCGGGGTTAAGTTGATTACCGCTAAGATTGATTTTGAAGTGTATTTCAAGGAACGAAATGATACTGTGGTGTTGTCAAAAGCAATGGAAAATGACCGTATTTTAAAAAGTCTTTTGAATAAAGGACTAAATGTAAAGGCGCTGGAGAAGTTAAATACTTTTGTAACTAGTTCCTTGTTTTATCCGGTGCAAGCGGAAGGAATGGGGAAAGAGAATTTATTTGAGTAGTTGAGATATTAAAGAATTATTAATTTATCAATATGGAGGATAAACAAAATTTACAAAATGGAACACAGTCGGATTTTGATCAATCTGTGTCGGTTCAGGCGGTTGGTAGTGTTGCTTCGGGAGAAGGGGAAGCTATCCCCAAAAAAGAAGCAATGGGGCAGGAGGTGTCGGAAGAGGTTTCGACAAGTCAAGGTGTTCAGAGCGTCAGTCAGGATGATGATGGAGGTGAAGTGGCTGTTGCCGGAGACAATAATTCAAAGCAAATAGATTGGCAGAAAGTGGAAATTGATGAGAAAATATTGGATATTGTTTCAGTGGAATCTTTGAGTAAATTTAGATTTATACCTTTTGAAATGGATGATGAAGTTATTAAGGTAGCGGTAGTTGATGAATCTGATTTGAATACTCAAAATGCTTTGCGATTTTTTTCTCGTAAAAATAAGAAACGATTGGAGATTTACCCGATTAGCCTTGATGATTTTGAGTCTTTGATTAAAAAAACCAAAAAATTATCTTTAGAGATTGGAGATGCCTTGGATATTTATGAGAAAAAGGAAGAAGCGGCCAGTGCCGGAGGAATTAAGTTAAGGAAGCGAAAAGAAGAGGTGCGTATTTTGAAAGATGCTCCAATCGCCAAGATGGTGGAGTCTATAGTTGAGAATGCCATTGATTCCGGAGCTAGTGATATTCACATTGAAGCGATGGCCGGAAATGTTCGGGTGCGGTACAGAATAGATGGTGACTTAAAAACAGTTATTACTCTACCTAAAAAAATCGGTCCGGCCTTGGTTTCGCGAATTAAAATTTTATCCAATTTGAAAATAGATGAGAAAAGAAAGCCACAAGATGGTCGTTTTCGAATTAATGACTTGGGGAAAACCATTGATTTCCGAGTATCTTCTTTTCCGACTGCTTATGGAGAAAAGGTAGTGATGCGTATTTTGGATACACAGTCTGGTTTGTTGACTTTGGATAAATTGGGAGTACAAGGTCGAGATAAGGAGGTTATTGAAAGGATGGTCAAGGAACCTTACGGAATTATTTTAATTACCGGTCCGACGGGGAGTGGTAAGTCAACAACTTTATATTCTATGCTGAGAATAGTTAACAAGGAAGAGGTTAATATAATTACCTTGGAAGATCCGATTGAATATGTCTTGGAGGGCATCAATCAAAGTCAGGTTCGTCCGGAAATAGGATATACTTTTGCCAACGGTTTACGAAGTGTTTTGCGTCAGGATCCGGACATTATAATGGTGGGGGAAATCCGTGATGAAGAAACGGCGGAGTTGGCTATTCATGCTTCTTTGACCGGTCATTTGGTGTTGTCAACTTTGCATACCAATTCGGCGGCGGGGGCTATTCCGCGATTAATAGATATGGGGGTGCAACCGTTTTTATTGGCTTCCTCTTTGAAGTTGGCGATGGCTCAAAGATTGGTGAGGAGAATTTGTCAAGAATGTAAAGCACCGGTGGATGATTTGCCGGAAGAATTGGAACGAGAAATTAGAGATGATTTAAGAAAGGTGAGTAAGCAAACTTTACAAGAAAGGGGAGTTGATTTTGACCCGAATGATCCTAATAGTAAGTTGGTTGTTTACGAAGGACAGGGTTGTTCCAAGTGTCAGGGAAGCGGAATGAAAGGAAGAATTGGTATTTTTGAGGCAATTGAAATTACCAAGTCTTTCAGTAAATTGATAAATAAGAATGTTTTGGGGTCGGCCTTAGAGGAAGAAGCGAGAAAAGATGGTTTTATTACTATGAAAGAAGATGGTTTAATTAAAGTTTTAACCGGGTTGACAACTATTGAAGAAATTCAACGAGTAACTTCAGAGGATGAGGAAGTTGAGCATGATGCCGGCGAGACAAAGGGAGTGACTGAAAAAAAGGAGAATAATGGTGAAGGAGGCGATGAAGGTAATTACGACGACATAAAAAACGGAGCGGTTAAAGAAAGTGTTGTTGCCAATGTGGGAATTGTTGACGAAAAGGGAGTTGGTGGTGAGGGAGGAGCTTATCAAGAAGCGGTTGGTGGCAATAGTGATAATAAAATAATTTAACTTAGTTTAATATTTATGCGAGAAAGTCAATTAGAAGAAAGATTAAAAAAATACTTGGCTTATGTTATTCAACAGAGTGCTTCCGATTTGCATTTGTCAGTGGGGGATTATCCGATTATCAGATTGGATGGTGAGTTGTATCGTTTGGACAAGGAAGCTATTTTAACTAAAGCTGACTTGATGTCTTTGACGGAGGTTGTTTTAAACGATATGCAAAAAAAGAAATTTGCAGAAGATAGGAGTGTTGATTTTTCTTTGGCAACCGATTCGGGAGATCGTTTTCGGGTAAATGTGTATTATGAAAAAGCGGATGTTGCTTTTGCTCTAAGATATATTCCCAAGGAGATACGCTCTTTGCAGGAATTGGGTATGCCGGATTACATCTATAATTTTATGGAGAAAACTCAAGGATTGTTGTTGGTAACCGGTCCGACCGGACATGGGAAAAGTACTACTTTGGCGGCTTTGGTGGATTATTTAAACAGTAGTAAGAAATATCATATTGTTACCATTGAAGATCCGATTGAGTATTTGCATAAATCAAAATTGTCTTTGGTAAATCAACGGGAAGTATATGATGATGCGGTGGATTTTACCAGTGCTTTGAAGTCGGCTTTTCGGGAAGATGTTGACGTGATTTTGTTGGGAGAAATGCGTGATTTGGATACGATTTCCACCGCTATTACGGCGGCGGAGACGGGACATTTGATTTTGGCTACTTTGCATACCAATGATTCAGTGCAGACTATTGATAGAATTATAGATATTTTTCCGGCTCATCAACAAAATCAAATCAGGGCGCAATTGGCCAATGTTTTACTGGGAGTTGTTTCTCAGCGATTGTTAAAAAAAATTGGCGGGGGACGGGTGCCGGCGGTGGAGATTTTGGTGAAAAATATTGCGGTGGAGAATTTGATTAGACAAAATCAGGCTCATCAAATAGGAACGGTTATTGAAACTTCTTTGGATAAGGGGATGATAAGTATTAACAGGTCTTTGGCTCGGTTGGTGAAGCAAGGGATAGTGGAGGCGAAAGATGCGGAGAGTTATGCTACCGATGTTAATGCCTTTAGGATGTTTTTGGAATCCGAACAAATGTAACATTTTAATAGAAAACAATGAAATTTAAGTATCAAGGAGTAAATAGAGAAGGGAAATTGCAAAAAGGAATTGTGGAAACCCTTTCTCAGCGAGCGGCGGAGAGATTATTGATATCCGCCGGCTTAAACAATATCCAGTTGACGGAATTGCGTCCCAATAGTTTAACGGTACTATTGTCCAGAATTTGGGAGGGAGTGGGAGCACGAGAGTTTGTGGTTTTTTCACGGCAGTTGGCCACTTTGATTGATTCCAAAGTACCTTTGTTGGCGGCTTTGGATTCAATTGCTAATCAGATAGATAATAAGTCGTTTGCTTTGACATTGAAGTCAATTATGTTTGATATTGACGGAGGATCATCTTTATCGGAAGCGATGGCTAAGCACCCGGAAACTTTTTCGGAGTTTTATGTCAGTATGGTCAAGGCGGGAGAGGCGTCGGGAACACTGCAAGAGGCCTTGAATAAGTTGGCGGATTCTATGGAACGGAATTATGAACTATCTTCCGCTCTGAAGGGAGCAATGTATTACCCGGCTTTTATTATAACGGCGATGATTTTGGTTGGTGGGTTAATGATGGTGACGGTAATTCCGAAATTATTGGAAATCTTAACGGAAGCGGGAGAGGAGTTGCCCTTACAGACGAAGATTTTGATTTGGACAAGTAATTTTATGGTGGATTATTGGTGGGCGATAATAGTGGCGGTAATTGCCGGAGCGTTTGGACTTATCTATTATTTGAAAACCGAAGATGGAAAAAATCAATTTGATCAGCTTATTTTAAAGTTGCCTGTAATTGGAAAAATTTTGCATAATGTTTATATTGCTCGTTTTTCGGAAAATTTGGGAACATTATTACAAAGTGGATTGCCCATAACCTCCGCTTTGGATATTACGGCGGATGTGGTGGGTAATAATGTTTACAAGTATATAATTAAAATAGCGGCTGAGGAGATTAAGAAGGGAGGTAATTTGTCGGAAGTATTGAAAAAATATGAAGAAATTCCTCCGGTAATGACTCAAATGGTTGAAGTGGGAGAACATACGGGACGAATGTCTTTTTCTCTAGGTAAAATCACGGAATTTTATATGAAAGAATCGGATAGAATGGTTAAGAATTTTTCTACGTTGATCGAGCCGGTTTTGATGGTTATTTTAGCTATCGGAGTTGGTATTCTGGTATCGGCCATTTTGTTGCCGATTTATCAAGTGGCCATGAGCATAAAGTAGTTTTGGAGATTTTTTGTGCGGGGAGTATGACGAGTTATTATAAATTGGTCGTATCGACAAATTGTGGTATAATGAAAATAGGGTTATAGGTATATATAAAAAATAAAACAAAGATAGAATGGAGGTGAAAAAAGTATGAAATTATTTAAAAATAAAAAAGGTTTTACTTTAGTGGAGCTTCTTTTGGTAATGGCGATTATCGGTATTTTGGCGGGGATAATTTTTATCTCTATCGGATCTACTCGTAAAAGGGCCAGAATTACAACTTTTAAAGAGGCGATGAAGAACTTGGCGGTAGCGGCTACTCAATGTATCGATGCTGGAGGAGAAATAACTGGTGAAGATGCTGGTGAGCCGTTGTGTTCTGAAGGAGATATAGAAATTGGTGATATTCCGGAAATCAAGCAATGTGATGGTACAAATGGAACTATTACCATTGATCCAACAACTTCAACTGGAGATGATTTTGTTATTGAAGCGACATGTAATGTTGCTGGTAATGAAGGAAGTGATGCTAATTGTAAAGCTGTTTGTACGGCGGACGGGTGTATTTTTGATAATGAACATAATGATACTTCTGAGAATGATGGTTGCCCGGATACAAAAGCGTCCTCTTCGTAGTATCTAATAAAAATCATTTATGGGTTTTTGGTGACGGAGGAGATGTAGCCAAAAACTCATGCTATGCTTTTTAGCTTTTAATTATTTGTAAATAGTTTATATGAATTTTCTAAAAAAAATGCAAAAAAAAGAGAGTTTCGTTGATGGTTTTACTTTGGTGGAGCTTCTTTTGGTAATGGCTATTATCGGTATTTTGGCGGGGATAATAATGGTGGGGATTGGGACTAGTCGTAAGCGAGCTAAAGTAACCTCGGCATTAAAGGTTGCCAATAGCGTGACGGCGGAATTGGCGGATTGTTATTTAAACAATAAAGAAGTT
>CAYORE010000064.1:0-7425 GCA_964406325.1 uncultured Bdellovibrionales bacterium
CCGGCGAGCGGTGGAGGTATTAAAAATTTCTGCCGATAAAGTTGAAAATTTTTTGAAAGGTATAGCCCTTGTTGTGGCTTTGGTTAAGGAGGTTGGCACAAAAAAATCTGAGGAATATTTTGAGAAGTTGACATTAGAAGAAATTTTGGAAAAATATCCGGAGATAGCCGAGAAAAATGTTACAAGTGGGCAGATTACGGAAAAAGGTACAAACAAATATCTTCAACCAACTGTAAAAAATTGGTTAGATGACTATGTCAGTAGGGCGGGGGCAGATAAGCATAATAATCTGGAGAGAGGAAAGTATTTAACAGATTCTCCCAATGTGAGAATACTTGATAAAGCGGACAAAAAGAAAATTGAGATGTTGACGAAGTCTTACGATGAAGGGTTTAAGTTGGTGGTTGATCCGAAAACAGAAGAAATTTTATGGCAATTACATACGGATGAAAGTTCTTTGGGAATAAACACGGATAAAGAGAAACGGGTGATAAATAATTTTAAAATAGATGAAGCCCAAACTGTTGATGTAGATAATTTTATGGGCAATAAAACGATTAGGAAGAGGGATGTTGATAAATCAAGCAGTTTGAGTAAAGTGCAAAAAGATAGTATAATAAAGGGGGATAATAGAAATAATGATAATGTCGGCGGTGATGACAAAGGAGGAGTTTTAGATTTATCCTCAGAGATAGAAAATAGAAATACGAATTAATTAATTGTATGAATTTTCAAGTACCACAATATGTAGATTTGGAAGATAAGCTGGCGTTTCGATTGACATTAAAGCAATTGGGTTGGTTTGCTTTAGGTGGATTTATTTTGTTTGTTTTTTGGACACTTTTTGAAAAGTGGGTTTTTTGGTTGGCCTTTCCTTTTGTAGTAGCCGGAGCGGCAGCTTTCGCTTTTTGGCGTCCGGCCGGTTTATCACTGTTTTCTTTTTTGATGGGAGGATTTAGATATTCGGTTATGCCAAAGAAATTAACTTGGAAAAAAGGAGTGGAGGACATTACTTTGGAAGATAAATATGGAAAAAGAGAGTTGGATACAAGTGAAGATGATTTTAAGGAGGATATTAGGCGCAAAGAAAAGGAGATAGAAAGAGTGGGGGATTTGGCTAGAATTTTGGATGAGAAAAGTGATTTGTAGGAGTATTGGTGTTCGTTGATTAAGAGTGGGGTGTGCCGGTCAAGACCGACACATGCCGACTAAGACCAGCATTCGCCAGTCAAAAATTTTCAATTTTAAGTCAATTTTAAATGATTTAATTTAAAATACTAAAAGTTTAGTTTGTGAAATGGTGTTGGTTAAGGTTGGGTGCTTGTTGGTGTTTTAGATTAATAAGTCGACAATCGGTAATTTATGATTAATTAGTGAAAGAAAATAGGTTTATAAAAGTAACTATAATTTTTTAATTATACTAAGGTGTTTGGTAAAAAAAATAAGAAACAAGAAGAAGAAAAACAAAACGCTCAAATGCAGGAATATTTGCAGATCGCGGAAATAAAGGATAGTGTGGTTGTTTTAAAGGATGGTTCCCTGCGATCGGTCTTGGCGGTTTCGTCCGTTAATTTTGATTTAAAATCAACAGACGAACAAGAGGCGATTATTTATGCTTTTCAAAGATTTTTAAATTCTATTGATTTTTCCGTGGAAATAGTGGTTAGCTCCAGGAGATATAATATTAAACCTTATTTGAAAATGCTTCAGGACAAGAGTTATACGGAGAAAAATGCTTTGTTGAAAAATCAGATATTGGATTATGTTGATTTTATCGGTGGTTTGATTAGTGAAGCGGATGTAACCAGTAAGTTTTTTTACATTGTAGTTCCTTTTTATGTGGTGGCGGCGGAAAAGGGCGGTTTTTTGCAAAAGTTATCTTCTTCTTTAAATCCCAGAAAGGCGATTTTTCAAAGAAGAGAGCTTTTTGAAACCAGTAAGAATCAATTATTTCAACGGGTGGGGGAAGTGCGAGAGTTGTTGGGAGGGATGGGTTTAAGGGTGGCGCCATTGTCAACACAAGAATTGATTGAATTATATTATAATTATTATAATCCATCGGAGTTTGATCATATTTCATTGGCACCGATAGAGGATATGAAGCTGGAAAGATAAGATGATGAGAATGATGGTGGTTGAAATTGGTAACAGGCAATTTGTAGTGGGACTGCTTTCGTGTTTTGATTTTTACTAATTTTTCCAATTTTGAGTTTGTAAAGTTGAAAGTAATTTTAATCGGCATTCGCCGGTCGTAAGTCTGTAAAGTCGCAAGGTAAAATTTATAAGAAGAAAAATAAATTTATAAATCTATTTAAAATTATGGGAAATATTTTTGAGAAACTAAATTTTAAAAAAGTAAAAAAGGAAGATTTGTCAGCGGTGGAAAAAGCGGAGGGCGTACAAGGCGACTTTGGAGAAGAGAGAGATATTTTAAAGGAAGAAGAAATTTATAGCAAGGGATTGGTGAAAGTGTTGGACTTAATCGCTCCATCGGCGATGGGAATTTCCAGTTCTTATTTACAGGTAGGCAGTGTGTATGCCCGGACAATTTTTGTAGTGGCTTATCCGAATACACTATCTATCGGCTGGTTGAATAGGGTTATTGGCATGGATATCCCGATGGATATTGGCATTTTTATACATCCGGTAGATACCAATTATATTTTGAAAAAGTTAAAAAAGAAAACCATTCAGGTTCAATCGGAAATGCATATTCAAGCGGAGAAGGGTTGGGTAAGAGATCCGGTCTTGGAAATGGCTTATGCCAATATTGAAAATTTACGTAATCAATTGCAGGAGGGCAGTGAAAAGTTCTTTAATCTGGGAGTGTATTTTACAGTACTGGGAAGAACAGAGGATGAATTGGATAAGCAAACAAATGCTTTAGAGGCGTTGTTGAACGCTCGGTCTATTTATACCAAAAAAGCGATTTTTAGAATGAAAGAAGGATTTACTTCTACGATGCCTCTCGGTTTGGATAAAATAGATACTTCAACTCCTTTAAATACCTCACCTTTATCTACCATTTTTCCTTTTATTTCAGCTGACATTACTTCCAATGAGGGAATTTTGTATGGTATAAATCAACACAATAATTCTTTGATATTGTTTGATCGTTTTACAATGGAAAATGCCAATATGGTTGTTTTCGCCAAGTCGGGGGCGGGAAAAAGTTTTGCGGTTAAGTTGGAAATTTTGCGATCAATGATGTTGGGTACAAATGTGATTGTTATTGATCCGGAGAATGAGTATGAATATTTGGCTGAGGTTACCGGTGGTTCTTTTGTTAATATTTCTTTAAACTCCAAACAGCACATCAATCCCTTTGACTTGGCGGAAGAGGAGGGAAAAGAAATGAAAGAGTTGTTGCGTTCCAATATTGCCAATTTATTGGGTTTGTTTAAGATAATGCTTGGTTCTTTGATGCCGGAAGAAGAGGCGATTTTAGAACAAGCCATCAGAGAAACTTATGGTATTATGGATATTAATGAAAACACAGTGGTGTCTGACTTGAAGAATAAGAATATGCCTTTATTGAGTGATTTATATGAAGTGTTACGAAATATGAAGGGTGGGGAAGATATGACTATTCGCTTAAAAAAATATACAGAGGGGATTTTTGAGGGTTTTATAAATCAGCCAACCAATATTTCCCTAGACAATCAATTGGTGGTTTTTAACATCAGGGATTTAGAGGAAGAGTTGCGACCGATTGCGATGTATTTGGTATTGCATTACATTTGGAACAAGGTGCGAAGTGAAATTAAGAAAAGATTAATCGTGGCAGATGAGGCCTGGGTGATGATGGAATATGAAGAGGCGGCCAATTTTATGTTTTCCATCGCTAAAAGGATTAGAAAATATTATGGGGGGCTAACAACTATTACACAGGACATTAATGACTTTATGAGTAGTAAGAAAGGCAAGGCGATTATTTCTAATTCTTCCATTCAGCTTTTGATGCGACAATCCCAGTCAACAATAGATATTGTGGCGGATACTTTTTATTTGACGGATCAGGAGAAATATTTTTTAAGTGAATGTAATGTGGGGGAAGGAATATTTTTTGCCGGAAACAAAAGGGCGGCAATGTTGGTGGTGGCTTCACACAACGAGGAAAAAATAGTAACTACCAAACCGAGTGAAGTTTTAGAAAGGGAGGAAGAGCGGAAGAAATCCCTTTAAACAAAACTGAAAGAGTGTTTGTTGGTTGAGAGTTGCGGGCTCTTGAATATTTTGAGAATAATTTTGTAGAAAATTAATTTAATTTAGAGAAATGAGTACGGTTGATCAATTTAAGAAGGAAGCGGCTTGGCAACGGGAGTTGCGGGAGGGTGTTAACAGGCGAAGGGCGGAAACAGAAGAAGGAAAAAATGTTTCTGCCGCCGATGCTTGGCGGAAAGCGAGAGAGACACATAAAAGCGGTTCCAAAAACTTTGGAGGAGGAAAGTCTGAAATGGCTACCGGTTTGAAAGTGGCGACAAGACCGCAGAATTTATTAAAACAAATGGGCAAAGAGGGGGATGGAACATATTTTATGATTTTTGTTTTCAGTGTGGTAGCGGATTTGGCCACTTTTGTAACGGGATCTATCGGCTCAATTCCGGTGGCGGGGTGGTTGTTTGATTTTATCGCTTCCGGAGGAGTGTTTTTGGTAAAGATGTTTTTTATAACGGTAATTACCACCTTGTATGTTTTGGTGGGACATTATAAAAATACACATAGGGCGAAAAGGATTATTCAGAGAATAGCGGTAACAATGGGTTTTGATTTTATGGAATTAATTCCGGTAGTAGCGGTGTTGCCGTTTTTTATAGCATCATTTTTGATAAATTATGGATTGGTTTTGTATGGTCGGGCGGTGGAGGAAATGGAACAGGAAGCGGGAAAAGAAAAGAGGGTGGCCGTGGGTGCAAACAAGAAGGTGAGAGGATGGGTTTAGTAGGGAGGGTATTTGTTTAGGGACTGCTCCCAAACCCCGATTTTCGCCAATTTCCCCCAGTTTGTGGTTTTTGGGATTTAAATCGACATTCGCCGATTTTAAGTCAACAAGCCAGACTGGTAGCTCCGTTGTCACTTCGCCACGAGTCCGGCTTGCGGAGAACCGAGCATTCGCCGGTCGAGACCAGCATACGCCGGTCAGGAATTTTAACCGGCATTCGCCGGTCAAGACCAGCATCCGTCGGCCAGGACCGAGCATTCGCCGGTCAAGAATTTTAAATCAATTTTAAAGGAGTTAATGTTAAAATGTTAAAAGTTTAGTTTGTAAGAATGAGATTAAACATTCACCGTTAAATCCGTAAAGTCTGTAAAGTCTGCAAAGTTGAAAGTTTAAGCCTGCCTTTGGCAAGGTAAACTTGCCTTCGGCGAGGTGGATCTAAAAATAATTTATAATAATATGGATGTAATTGATTATTTGGGAAATAAACAGAACAAAAAGAAAATATCCGGACGAAAATTTACCGGACGGTTTGTTTTTAATGGCGATAATAATACTAAAAAAATGTTAGTGGCAATAGTATATTATGTGATAATTATTATTGTTGGTTGGTTTTTAATTGACAAAAGTTCTGTGTCGGTGGAGTTTGCCAAATTTGTTTATGCCTTAGTTTTTTTTGGGTTAATTCCCTGGCAAATTATCAGAAAAGGGTATGGAGAGAGATTGGAGATATATAATTGGCCGGTCGGTTATGCAAAGAAACAACTTATTTTTTCTTTTTTGATAACGGGATTAACCTCTTTGTTAATTTGGTTATTTATGTTAAAATGGGGAGGAGGAAAAAGGATAAATCAGGTAATTTGGTTAAATGCGGGAATGTTGAAACTGGTGGGAAAAAATTTGATTATTCTACCGATTGGTTTATTGGCGCAGGAATTTTTTTTCCGGGGGTTTTTATTGAATAGTTTGCGACGAAATTTAAGTGGTTGGTTGTCGGTTTTTTTGGTAGCATTGTTGGTGGCGTTGTTTAATTGGGCGGTTGGGCGTGTTTTCCCCGGGTGGTTAGCATTGGGAGGAGTTGTTTTTTGGAATGTTTTATTGGGTTGGTTAGTCGTTCGGTTTCGTTCAGTTATTTTTTCCTTGTTATTTTATTGGTTAGGGATAGTTATTGTTAATTTTTGGTTTTTGTGGCAATTGGGGAGAAATATTGGATAAAGTAAAAATCGTGTTTGAGGATGGTTTTGTTAAGACAGTTTATAAAAAAATGATAAGAGTAAGTTTATTTTTTTTGGTGTTAAGTGGATTGATGTTGGGTCAACAGGTGGCTTGGGCGGAACCACAGTTTGGTGGTGTGGTGGAAGAGTATATATATTGCAATTGTACCAATAATTATTTTTTGAAAGTTGGCGATCCGCATGGAGGAGAGTTTATTCAAAATAATGCCACTAATTTAAAGGATTGTCAGCCACCGACGGTGGGTCAGTGGGTATTGGGAATGCATACGGAGTGGTGGGAGCGATGTGAAATAAGGGTGCACGGAGCTTGTGTGTTGCATGGAATTGGTAAAACCATTGAGTATTACGGAGCGTCTAAGTCCGGAGGGTGTGAAACCGGTTTAGATGGAGATGCTGCCGGAGAAGGGAAAGAGGAGATGATTACACCTGATGGTAGAACGGCAGACGGTGGGGATTATGATGATGGTGGTCCCAGTGGAGGACCAAGTCAAGCAAGACGACATGATACACATTTAGCAACGGTGGATGGAGTAAAGGCAGATGGAAGTGGTGGGGCAGAACATATGATTACTCCCGATCATCAGGATTATGAAGGAAACAATACGAATCATATGGAAACGGCGGACGGGAGAAACTATGAAGGAGAAAATGATGAGCCATTGAGACATAGTGGCAATGGTAGTGGTTATAGTCCGGCCGGTGGAGGTAAAAAGGCTTATGGAAACGGTTCAATTGGTGGTAGTGTGGGGAGCGGGGGATTGCAGAGCCCGGCAATTTTAGATAGCGTCGGCAGTAACAGCGGACAAACAACAAGTGGTGGTTCCGGAGGAGGAAGTGGTTCTGGTAACAATCAAAACAATCAGAGTAGTCCGACAGTATTTGGTAAGCGTGATGTCAGGAAAGAAGTGGCGGTAAAAAATGAGACATCAAAGAAAAAAATAATTAAAGAAATGGGAGAGCAAACGGAGCAAAGTCAAAAAAAGAGAACGGCAGGCGGTACAGCAACTTCTTTGTTGTTTGCCGGTGGGGCGGGGTATTTTATTTTAAAGTCCATTAAAAGTTTGTTTATTTAGGATTTAAAGGAATTGCTTCCAATCCTCGATTTTCGCTAATTTTTCCCAATCTGTGGCTTTTGGGATTTAAACCGAGCATTCGCCGGTCGTAAGTTTGTGGAGTTCGTAAAGTTTATAAAGTCGAAAGTTGGCAGTGGAAGTTTGTTGTTGGTGAAGCAGGGTTAATAGATAGGTGGGA
>CAYORE010000065.1:0-9601 GCA_964406325.1 uncultured Bdellovibrionales bacterium
TTGTTTGATGTTGCTTGGTTGAGTTTTTGGGAGGAGGAATTAGATTATATGACGATGTTTAAGAGAGATTATGAAAAAAGGAATATTTTTGTGCCGAATTTTGAGAAGAGAATTTTATGTTATAAGTTGATGATTGGATTGGATGCTTTAAATTTTTATTCTGAATCGGAGCAGAAAGAAAAATATGAAAAAACCAAAAAGAAAATTTTTGATTTGAATGGGTTTTAGAGTTGGTTATCATCCTAACCACAAAATGAAGAGATAGGTTAAAATTGCTCCATAGACAAGTCCGACGGCAACTTCTGATTTGTGGTGACCAATTCGTTCTTTAAGACGAGGAAAATCTTTTTGATTGATTAAATCGGTTTCTTCCATTAAGTTTTTGACTAACATATTCAAATAGCGACCTTGATCGCCAAGATACATCCGAAGACGCAGAGCATCATCTAAAATCAAGAAGCCCAAAGCCATAGCTACCACAAAAGAGCCACTGTTAACACCGTCAACAAAAGCGGTGGTTATTAGGACGGAAATGGCAAAAGCGCTATGCGCAGAAGGCATATGTCCGTGGGTAAGGATATAATCCCACTTTAGACCATGTTTGCGGGAGAAAATTATGAATTTGGTGAGTTGAGTGATAATTCCCACAAAAAGGGGGATAAAAATGATAATAGAGATATTTTCCGGATGAAGCATTTGTTTAGATAAAATTAATTATTTTTTATTATACATCGTTTTGCATTATTTTCAAAATGGGGTATAATACATATTGAAAGTTTGTGAAAACCATTAGGATAATTTATAAACACCATTAGTTAGTGGTAGTTATTTTAAGTAGTTATTAAAAATAGTTATGTTAAATCAAAACAAAATCAACAAGGAGAAAATTGGAGCAATGTATGGGAATCAATCGCCGATGAAAAAGGTGGGCGTCGGTAATCATGGACAACAAGTGTTTCCATCCAAAAAAGTAATTTCTAACAAGAATAAAAATGAGGATGGCAGTGAGCAGACAAATAAATATTTGAATTTGGCAATTAAAGTCTTGTTGTGGGCAACGATATTTTTATTGCCATTGTTTTTTTTGGTGAATACGCCAAGTGCTTTGGAGTTAAGTAAACAGGTATTGCTGGTTGGATTGGTTGGATTGGCTTTCTTGCTTTGGGTGGGAAGAATGGCGGTTAAGAGTCGTATAAATTTTAGAGCTAATTTTTTGTTTGTGCCGATTTTTGTTTTACTTATTATTTTTGGCTTAAGTGCTTTTTTTGGTGACTATAGGGTGCAGAGTATTTGGGGATTTTTTGGTGGAGAGTCCAGATCTTATATCTCTTTGGTGTTTTTTGTAGCATTCTTTGTGTTGTTTGTGAATAATATTAGAACCAAACGAGAAATATTTATAACAATGATTGTTTTGTTGGTTAGTGGAGTTCTAACCGGGGTGTTGGGAGTTTTGCAATTGTGGGGAAAATTTATTATCCCCATAGAGGGAACACATAATCCTTTCTTTAATACGGTCGGTTCTGTTTATTTGTTTAGTGTTTATAGTAGTGCAATGTTTTTACTGGCCTTGAATATGTTGATATATGTTGAAAAAGTTGTTTGGAAAATTGTTTTGGGAATATTAACGCTTTTCTTTTTTGTTATACTTTCCATTATAAATATTAAGATTATTTGGATTGCTTTGGTGGTGGCACTGGCTTTAATTTTTGGCAAGGTTATTATAGGGGCCGGCAAGAAGGAGTCTTCCATCGGTAGTGTATTGTTGATGATTTTTTTGGTGTTGTCGTTATTGATGATTTTAAGAGGGCAACCAATTGTTAAAAAACAATTACCGATTGAGGTTTTATTGACTAATAAATCATCGGCTAAAATAGCTTGGCAAGCGGTAAAACATGATTTTTTGCTTGGTACCGGTCCGGCGAACTATATAAATGTCTATAGATTATATAGACCTTTAAATCTTGGAAATTTTTGGGCGACAAATTTCAATACAGCTTCCAGTTATTTTTTAACATTAGCTTCAACCGTTGGTGTGTTGGGAACATTAGCGTTTCTTTTTGTAGTGGTTGTTGGAATGGTTTATTTGTTTAAAGGGATGTTTTCCATGGATGAAAAATTATCTTCTCTGGGAATTGGCATTGGAAGTGTTTGGATTTTGTTGACAATTTTGCTTTTCTTTTATGTTGCCAATATGACAGTATTGTTTATGTGGTGGGTGATGTTTGCTTTATTAGTAACTATCTTGGCATTTAGTCCAAAAACACAGTTGAGAGAATTTTCGACCGGTTCAGCATCCAGCAAGCCATCTTTATTATTTTCCTTTGTTTTCGTTTTGATTATTATTGGAGTAGTGGTGGCTTTGTATTTGCAGGGGCAAAAATATATGGCGGCCGTGCATTTTAATAAGGCGTTGGTAGCGGATGCCAAGGGGGAAGATATTCAAAATGTTGTTAATGAATTAAATAGCGCCATTCTTTTAGATGGGGATAGAGATCTTTATTATAGAAATAGGTCTTTAGCGTTTTTTGCCATTGCCAATAAAAAAATATCTGAGAAAGGAAAAGATTTTAACGCTGAAGATGCCGCCTTTGTGAGTAATAATATTAAACAAGCATTAGCTAACGCCGGAAGAGCTGATGAATTAAATCCTCATGATGTTGACAATAAGATATCCTTAGTAAATGTTTATGAAAGTTTGTTGCCGACGATGGAGGGAGCCGGAGAGAAGGCGTTGGATTATGCGAAAAAAGCGGTGGAGTTGGATCCTCATAATCCGGCGGTTTATCAAAGGTTGGCGAATATTTATGTTGCGATGGCAGATCTGGAAACAATTAAAGCTCAAGCCAAGCAGGAAAAGGAGTTGCCGGACAAGGCTAAAGAATATTTGGTTTTGGCTAGAGAAAATTTGAATAAAGCTATTGAATTAAAACCGGATTTCTTATCGGCAAGATTGGCATTAGTTGGTGTTTATGATCGGGAGGGAGAGAATGATAAGGCTATTGAAGCGATGATTAACGCTCGGAAGGCCTCACCGACCAATCCAAATTTGGCCTTTCAGTTAGGACTTCTTTATCTAAGGGAGGAAAAGCTTGATGAGGCCGGAACGCAGTTTGCTCAGGCGACTCAAATTGACAATAATTATGCCAATGCACATTATTTCTTGGGATTAGTTTTGGACAAAAAGGGTAGGAAAGATTTGGCTATTAAGGAATTTGAAAAGGTTTTGGAGCTAAATAAAGGGAATAAATTGGTGACAAAAATTATAGAAAATTTAAAAGCCGGTAAGGAAGCCCTGGATGGATTGCAGCAAAATAAGGAAATTAAGAGGGAAGCAAAGCAAAATGATAAGCAAAATGAGCCCCAACCAAGTATTAATCCTGATGTTGAAGAGCAGGTGATTCCAAAAGAAGCAACTCCAAATGTTGAGGAACAGTCCGATGATAATTCAACAAATAATCCGGCGGAAAATCAAGATTCTACTGAAAATACGGATAATGGCGGTAATACAAATAATAATGAGGACAATACGAGTAATGACAATGATACGGGTGAGTAAAAGCGGGGATCTTTACCGGTAGTCGGTAATTGATGATTAGTAATAATTGGTAATTGATGATTAGTAATATAAATTAGCCAGTCGTAGGTTTATAAAGTCCTTGAAGTTAAGAGTTGCATCCTGCCTTCGGCGAGGCAGGCCTGCCTTCAGTAAGGCTTGTCTGACGACTGTCAGGCGGGCCTAACGATTGTCAGACCAACCAGTGAAGTAAAGAGTGAAGAAATAGTATTAAAAGGGGGTTTGTAAATACTTTCTTTAACTTATAGTTTGTATTTTAAACAAACAAAAAACAGGCGGATGTTGCCTGTTTTTTGTTTGTTATTGTTTTTTTTATGAAGCCTATTATTTGTTGGAGATTTTTTCTATAACTTCTTTGGCTTTATCTTTACCGCCAAGACCAAAGGCAATCCCTCCGGCTAAAGCAAACATCATAACTATTCCGGTGAAAAATACCTGTATTAATTGAGGAGCTATTTTTAATTGGGTGAGGGCGGCCATAACGGCAAAGAGAATAATTACCCACTTGGCTATTGTTCGTAGTGTCTTAACTGAAGTATTGGTTACAAAGTCTGACATACTAACGTATTTTTCAACCAATTCGGAAACGAAGTTGGCTACCACCAAACCGATTGTTAGGATTACGATAGCCGCTAAGATATTAGGAATGTATCCCAATACATCTTTGAGGAAGTCGGATACCATGTTCAGATTGAGGATATTTGATACCATTAATAGGGTAACGATAATAATAAACCATTTTATAACCCAGCCAATAACACCGGAAATGGATAATTGAATATTGGCTTCTTTCATTTTTTCTGTTAGGCCAACTGTTGTTAAAATTCTATCTATTTTTAATCCTTTGATTATTTTAGTTGTTAATCCTCCCAGTATTGAAGCCATAATTAAACCGATAATAAGTATAATAATGGCAGTTATCAATGTCGGCAAAAAATTTGCGACATTGTTCCAGATAATTTGTGAAGAAGACACAAAAGTGTCGTTTAAATTTGCAAGACTTGTTGTGTTCATAGTTTTAATTTTAATGATTAGTTTTTAATTAGTTTTTAATTAGTTGTTAATTGATTATTTTTTCGACCTTTAGCATTATTTAAAGTTATTTATATTGGTGACTGCGTTCTATGACATAGGGTATTATTTTTGTCTGTCATTTTTTATTTTGTTTATCACCTCTGTGCCTCGGGAGAGACTTGCCACCCTAACCGGGTGACTGCGTTCTATGACATAGGGTATTATTTTTGTCTGTCATTTTTTATTTTATTTATCACTTCTGTGCCTCGGGAGAGACTTGCCACCCTAACCGGGTGACTGCGTTCTATGGCATAGGGTATTATTCTTGTCTGTTATTTTTTATTTTATTTATCACTTCTGTGCCTCGGGAGAGACTTGAACTCTCACGATGTTGCCATCATTGGATTTTGAATCCAACGCGTCTACCAATTCCGCCACCGAGGCTAATAAGTCACTATTGATATTCACTAAAAAGAAGAATAAATATTCTTCATCATTCTTTATTATAAAGGATTATTTGAAAAAGTAAATAGCGTTGACTTGTTTTGATAAATTTGTTAAAATTGAATTGTTATTGTGCTTGTGTTTCGGATGTTTCGGAAGAAGAGGTGTATAATTTGTTTGTGATTTTTGATGTCCCGATAGCTCAGCTGGATAGAGCAACGGCCTTCTAAGCCGTAGGTCGCAGGTTCGAATCCTGCTCGGGACACATTAATGTTAAATTGGTTTTTCAAAACGCGCCCTCAAAGGGTGTTTTTTGGTATTGACATTTATTTTAAAATGTGTTATAATGGACTGTTATTGATTGAGGAGGCGGATTGTTTGGTGATTGTAATTGCGGTGTCTTGTTCTTATCAATTCGTAGACAAGGAGGGGAAGTTGTTTACAACTTCAATGTATTTAGTCCCTATAAATTATTCTTAAATCTTAGATTGATTGAGTTTTGGCTCGATTATTTCTCGGAATTAATTTAATTTCATAGTGTCATTCAAGACAAATCTATGGACTTTGTCTACGAGTTGGTGAGAATAAGGGGAATATTTTACTCTTTGTGTAAAGGTGGTTAAAATCTGAGGAACGAAGATTTGGCGGGGCAAAAGGATGAGCGAATAAAACTATAATTATAAAACATAGCGAATGCGGAGTATTAAATTTGGCTTTTAGTGAGTGGATTAGTAAAAAAATATTCAACATAAATTTACCTTTCAAAAGTTTGCTTAGCTGGCATTATTTACCAATAGTTAGATGGTCAATCCTTTGGGAATTAATCAAAGGTATATTAAAAAATATTACAAAAAATTTCTACAAAAAAATCTACAAAAAATTAATAAAGCGAAAACACTACCATATTACGAAATATAGTAGTGTTGGTAAGAGTGTTTTTCCTTCGTAATTCTTTTTATATCTTTGATTTTACGGACTTTTGGTTTTATTGTAATAGTATCCGGTATAAATATTATTTGGCCGGTTTTTTGTTTGTATGAAAATTTTTTCGGTTTCGCTTGAATAAGTTTGGTTGATATGGTAGGTTTAGAACGTAATTACAAAATTAAAAATTGAGAACATGAAACAGAAAACAGCGTTGGGGATTTTACAGTCCGGGAGAAATGTTTTTTTGACCGGTTCGGCGGGAACAGGAAAAACTTTTTTAATAAATAAATATATAACCTACTTAAGGGAGCGAGGGATTAGGCCGGCAATTGTTGCTCCAACAGGTATCGCCGCTTCTCATATTGGAGGGACAACCATCCATTCTTTTTTTGGGGTGGGTATTCGAGAGAAGGTTAGTGGTGATTACATTGGTGATTTATTGTATCGAAAATATTTGCACAAGCGGTTTAAGAATTTACGAGTATTAATTGTGGATGAAATTTCCATGGTTTCTCCGGACTTATTTAATTCTATGGATAAAATTTTGCGAGCTTTTAAATATTCCGATCAACCGTTTGGTGGAGTACAAGTTATTTTGTCCGGAGATTTTTTTCAATTGCCTCCCGTTTCTACCGGTGGAAAAGAGTTGCGTTTTGTTTGGCAGACGGAATTGTGGCAAGAGAGTGATTTGAAAGTTTGTTATTTGGAGGAAAAGTTTCGACAAGATGATTTGAGTTTGATTAATGTTTTGGACGAAATTCGTTCCGGTGTTGTCGGTGAAGAATCTCGAGAGATTTTGCGTAATTGTTATCGGCAAAAATTGAAGAATAATTTTCAAGTGACCAAGCTTTATACACATAATATTGATGTTGATAAAATTAACAGAAGGGAATTGGGTAAAATAAAAAGTGAGCCGGAAATTTTTATTGCTCAAACTAAAGGACCCAAGAAACAACTGGAAAAAATATTTAATACATCTTTGGTGTCAGGAGAGGTTGTTTTGAAAAAGGGGGCGACAGTTATATTTATTAAAAATAATTTTGAGCAAGGGTATATCAACGGAACTTTGGGGAAGGTGGTTGATTTTGTGAGAGGGGATTATGACATAGATGAGAAATTGCCGATAGTAAAAACTTTTTCCGGCGAGGAGATTGTTGTGCGTCGGGAGGAGTGGAGAGTGGAAAATGAAAAAGGGGAGGTGAAGGCGATGGTGCGACAAATTCCCTTGCGGTTGGCGTGGGCATTGACTGTGCATAAATCTCAGGGAATGACTTTAGATGGAGCAGAGATTGATTTGTCTCGTACTTTTGAAGTTGGACAAGGGTATGTTGCTTTGTCCAGAGTTAAGTCGGTGGATGGTTTACGATTGATGGGAGCGAATGAGATTGCTTTGCAAGTGGATTCAGCTGTTTTAAAAATTGATCGGCGAATGAAAGAATTATCCGATTTGAATATTCGCAAGTGGGAGTCTTTTGAACGAGAAGAGAAAAAGGAGATGAAAGAGAAGTTTATAATGAAAATTGGAGGAACGATTGACGAGGAAGAGATTGAAAAAAATAAAAAGAAAATATCGGTAAAACCAAAGGAAGGGGGATTGGCGAAAAATGAAGAGAGAGGTAAAAGTAGGCGGTTTAGTAAAAATGAGTTGCAACAAAAAAAGTATTCCACTATAGAAATTACTAAAAAATTATTGGAGCAAAAAATGAAATTGGAAGAAGTTGCTCAAGAGAGGGAGTTGACCTTGTCTACAATTCAAGAACATTTAATTAAAATAGTGAAAAAATATCCGGAAGTGCAGATTGATTATTTAAAGCCAAAAGAAAGAATTATTGAAAAGGTGAAGTGGGCAAAGGAGCAAATTGTTAACCAAAATAATAAAGAAGATTTTTTGCCAAATGGAGATGTTAAATTAAAACCGATTTTTATAAAATTAAAAAAAGAAATATCTTATGAAGATATTAAATTGGCGCTATTGTTTATGAGAGAAGAGTGAAGATTGGTGATTGATGATTCAGTAATCAGTATTGGCAATTGGTAATCAGGAACATTTTTTATTGTTTGTTAATTTGAAAACTTGACAATATTTTAAAATTCGTTATACTTAGTTAAGTACCTTGAATTTTACTGAAGAATCCTGGAAGAATTGTTGAAATAATTATTTTTTAATAAATAGTAAAATAATTTTTTGGGGGCTTGACATTTTTTTTAAACCTGTTACTATACACAAGGTCGTCGAGCGATTGTTGGTTTTTATGTTGTTTTAAAATTAAAAAATTAGAGTGTGAAATTGAAGAATTTCTTAAGAATTTTTTATTTTGCACTTTAAAAGAGAAGGAGGAGGCGCGAATCTTCGGTGCTTACCTCCCGCCGGAGCTCCTCTTTCTCTTTTTCCATTTTTAATTATATGGGGGGGGTATTTTAACGGTAAAGTTAATTTGATTAAATACTTGATTAATTTGGGGATTTGTCAGATTAACTTTGCGGTTAAAATTGTTTTGCAAAAATGTTTTAACAGCTGATCTTTAACAATTGAATATTTATAAATCTATTTGCGGATTGATTTTTTTAAGAAGCATTTAGATTTTAAATCTTGCATTGGTAATTTATTTGTGCAAGATGGCAACTATACATAATGTAAACGAGTGTCTAACGGGCATTTGTTTGCATAGCTATTAATCACAATTTTTTGTGGTTAGTCCAAAAGAAAAGTCCTTAATCTATTTTATAGATTTTTATAAGTTTTTTATATCTTTTCCTTTTTTTAAAAAAAGATATTTTCCAGTCTGTTCAGTTACGGAAGTAACGCAACAATTGGAGGAAGTTTGTTAATTCAAACTTCTTTACTAAGAGTTTGATCCTGGCTCAGGATGAACGCTGGCGGCGTGGATAAGGCATGCAAGTCGATCGCATTTAGTTGCGAGGCAAACGGGTTAGTAATACGCAGGAACATACCTCAAAGTTAGGGATAACCTTGCGAAAGCGAGAATAATACCTAATAGTCTCTTCGGAGTAAAGATTTATCGCTTTGAGAGTGGCCTGCGTCCTATCAGCTTGTTGGTGAGGTAATGGCTCACCAAGGCTATGACGGGTAGGGGGCGTGAGAGCGTGATCCCCAACATTGGCACTGAGACACTGGCCAAACACCTACGGGTGGCTGCAGTCGAGAATATTCCACAATGGGCGCAAGCCTGATGGAGCGACGCCGCGTGCGGGATGAAGGCCTTCGGGTTGTAAACCGCTTTTAACCGGGAAAAATCTTCGGATGATGGTACCGGTTGAATAAGGGGTTGCTAACTACGTGCCAGCAGCAGCGGTAATACGTAGACCCCAAGCGTTATCCGGATTTATTGGGCGTAAAGGGTGTGTAGGCGGTTTAAATAGTCAGATGTTAAATCATTGGGCTCAACCCAGTGACTGCATTTGAAACGTTTAAACTAGAAGTATGTAGAGGTTAGCGGAACTCATGGTGTAGCAGTGAAATGCGTTGATATCATGGGGAACACCAAAGGCGAAGGCAGCTAACTGGGCATTACTTGACGCTGAGACACGAAAGCGTGGGTAGCGAATGGGATTAGATACCCCAGTAGTCCACGCCGTAAACGATGTACACTAGATATTGGGAGTTTCGACCCTCTCAGTGTC
>CAYORE010000066.1:0-2982 GCA_964406325.1 uncultured Bdellovibrionales bacterium
AATACTTATGATTTTATTGCCAAGCTTCAGTTAAGTAAGTTGCATATCTTTCCTTATTCCAGCCATCCCCGAACGGCGGCCGCCAAAATGGACGGTCATTTACCCAATTCCGTTAAGAAAAAACGAGCGGACAAATTGCGCCGGTTGAGTGAAGAGTTGTGGCAAAAATATCAATGGACAATGAAAGGAAGGTTTGATAAATTTAAAGTATTGGTGGAAGCGATACAAGCCGGTGAAGCGGTTGGAAAAACAGAATATTATTTTAACTTGCCAATTACCGGAATCGGTTTGGGGCGATTGGAGATTGGCAAAATTGTGGAAGTGGAAAAAGTTTCCGACGATACGAGGGACAGTTGGAGGGTAGTTTAAGAAAATAATAAAATTCAATGAGAGAATTATTTTTGACGGCCGATGCTCATTTGGGGCGACACGAAAAAGCGGAGAGCGAACTTCAAGAGGTAATAGATAAAGGAGAAAAGGTGATAATGGGAAGAAATCCTTTGATTATTTTTGGTGGCGACATGGTGGATAGTATCAGTCCCAATGGCTTAGATGATAACACAGAAATCGATAAACGATTGCAAGGATTGGAAAGAATAATTCAAGAAACATTTTTGCATGATAAGCAAAGATTGTGTGTTCCCGGAAATCACGATGTTGGTTATTGTAGTTTGAGTGATAAGGGTATTAATTCAAAGGCCATTGAAATATTTGAGAGTAATTTTAATCAAGTATTTTGGTCGTTTAAAGAGGATAGGTATGTTTTAGTTGGGTTAAGCTCCGACTTGATTTTAAATGGCGGTGACAGTGTAAGTGAAAGCATAAACAAGAAACAATCAGAGCAAACTGAATTTTTAAAGGACACTATTAGAGAAACTAAAAAAAATAATCAAAAAGTCATTTTGTTTTTGCATGATCCTATGGCTGTTCGGAAAGTAATGGACATTATTGAGTGGCAAACTGGTAATTTGGAAAAAGTATTTTGCGGACATCATCATGCCCAGTGGACGCACAGTGTTTATCCGGTGATTCAAGACTTGGTGAAGCGACCGGTGATTGGAAAAATGATTCAAAAAATTTTGGAACAAATTATCGAAACTGACAAAGTACAGCCCACTCTGGCTTATGCCCAAGGTATAAAACGGGAATTATCTTTATGGAATACTTTACAAGTTACCATCATACCGGCGCCCGGTGGAATGTTTGGTGTCGGTGGAGGATTTTTAACGGCAAAAATAGAAAATGAAGAATTTAGTGTTAAACGATACTTTGTTTAATTATTTAAATTTGTAAAAAATGTTAGAGATTCCAAAACAGTATGAAATCTTACCGACTGTTGGTAAAGGTCAAGTTGATTAATTTAAAAAATTATTAAGAAGTTTAGTTAACAACAAAATTATGAAAAAACAATTTGCGGTGGCCAGTGGACATAAACATACAACCGAAACGGCGATTAAAATTTTGGAAAACGGCGGTAATGCCTACGATGCTATCGTCGGAGCTTTGTGGACGGCTACGGTGGTGGAGCCGTCATTATCCTCTTTGGGAGGAGGAGGTTTTTGTTTAGTGAAACCAAAAGATGGCTCGGCGGAACTTTTTGATTTTTTTGTGCAGACTCCCGGCAAGAGGACGAAAGATATTCAACCGGATTTTTATCCGGTGGAGGTTGATTTTGGTGGAGCAATACAAGAATTTCATATCGGACGAGCTTCCGTTGCCACTCCCGGTACGGTGGCGGGACTTTTCACTATTTGGAAAAAATATGGACGCTTACCGATGAAAGAAATAGTCCGGCCGGCGGTTGACTTGGCTCGGAACGGTTTTGAGGTTGAGGGATTTCAGGCCTTTACTTTTGAGTTGTTGAAGCCGATTTTTGAAGCCACTACCGAATCCAGAAGAATTTTTAGCAGAGATAAAGAGAATTTGGTGGGAGCGGGAGATATTTTGAAAAATCCCGATTTGGCGAAAACAATGGAATTTTTGGCGGAATCCGGTGAAGAAGAATTTTATCGGGGGGAAATTGCCAAAAAAATTGTGGAGGCGGTGACTGCCGGCGGTTATTTGCAAAAAAGTGATTTGCAAGATTATCAGATTAATATCGGGAAGCCTTTGCAAGTAAGGTATGGTGATGGCATTTTTTTAACCAATCCTTTGCCGTCTGCCGGTGGTACGCTGATTGCTTTGACACTTAAATTGCTTGATGAAATTGATTGGAATGATATTGTTTATAAATCAGCCGATTACATTGCCATTTTAACGGAAGCAATGAGACAGACTCAAATTGCTCGTCGGGAAAAATTGGATGATAATTTGTATGCAAAAAATTTTACCGAAAGTTTTTTGGCGGAAGAGTATTTGCAAGAATTGCGAGCAGAAATCAGGGGGCTCAATCGTTTTGGCAGTACTACCCATATAAGCGTTAGAGATGACGAAGGTAATATGGCTTCTTTGACCGCCAGTAATGGAGAGGGCAGTGGTATTATTGTTCCCGGCACCGGAATTATTTTGAATAATATGTTGGGAGAAGAGGATTTAAATCCCGACGGTTTTCATCGTTGGCCGACAAATAAAAGATTATCCTCTATGATGGCGCCATCAATTTTTGAAAACGAAAAGGTAGCGTTAGTGCTTGGGTCCGCCGGTTCCAACAGGATTCGTTCGGCGATTTTGCAAACAATTATTCGGGTGGTAAATTATAAATTGGATTTGGAAACGGCGGTTAACGATTCCCGTTTGCACTTTGAGAATGGTAAGTTGGATTTGGAGGAGGGATTTTCGAAAGAAGAGGTGAAAAAAATTAAAACGAGTAATTTAGTTGACACGGTCAACCTTTGGAAAGAAAAATCACTTTTTTTCGGTGGAGCCAATTGTTTGTTTTATAATAAAGAGAAACAGAATTTAACCGCCGTTGGCGATATTCGTCGCGACGGCAAGGGCGTAGTGAGAAATTTTTAAATTTTCTATTTTGAATACTATGTTTTG
>CAYORE010000067.1:0-7197 GCA_964406325.1 uncultured Bdellovibrionales bacterium
AAATTATTTTAAAAGGAGTAAGTTGAGTTTTGGTGTTAAAGACGAGAAAGCCAACTGCTTGGCTTTCGGGCCAGGACTCGAAGCTCAGACCCTTGCGCTTGGCGCGGGGATGAGCCGGCCCGTTAGGGCGAGTCCGATATGGTCCACTGAGTTAGCGGGTGAAATTATTTTAAAAGGAGTAAGTTGAGTTTTGGTGTTAAAGATGAGAAAGCCAACTGCTTGGCTTTCGGGCCAGGACTCGAAGCTCAGACCCTTGCGCTTGACGCGGGGATGAGCCGGCCCGTTAGGGCAAGTCCGATATGGTCCACAAGTTAGCGGGTGAAATTTGAAAATAAATATTTATTTGGTATAACCGGACAATAATCACTTAGCCCAACCTTATGGGTTTTTTGATTACAATTGTTAACAGTTCCCGTAGTTTAATGGATAAAACAAGTCCCTCCTAAGGATTAGATGGAAGTTCGATTCTTCCCGGGAACACATTTTTATAAGTTGTTTATAACTTTAAATCCTTGAAAATATTTAGTCGCCTGTTATTACTTCTTCTCTTATTATCCGGTGGTGTTTTGTTGTATTACAAAAACCCTTCTTTATTTCGGTCATTTTTTAATAAATCATCTTCCGATTCTTTGCAAACGGCGTTAATTTCTTTGGACAAAGAATTCCCTCAGGAAAAATTTATTGCAAATCTTTTGTTAAAATCTCCTTGTGAAAATACTTTGTATTATTCTTTGGGAAATATTGACGAAAGGCATAATATTTCTTCGGAAGAGCTGTTGTCTGTCTTGAAAAAGGCGGAATCAATTTGGGAAAAACCAACCGGATATAATTTGTTTGAATATAAAGAAGGAGCTTCTTTTAAAATAAATTTAATTTTTGATGATAGACAAAAACAGGTTAATGATTTTTTGAAATTAGATGAAAAATTAAAAGATATTGATATTACCCAAAAATCTCTTTCTCAAAAATATTCATCCTTGCTTGATGAGCATAAAAAGGCGTTGAAAAAATACCACTCCTCTTTAAAAAAATTAAATGCGGAGGCAAGTGATTATTCGGAGGAAGTTGAATATTGGAATAAAAAGGGTGGTGCTCCACCGGAAAAATATCAGGAATTAAAAAAGTGGGAAGAAAAAATAAATGAATTAAATAAAAAAGTTGAACACCGACGAAATAAAGTGAATGCTTTGGTTGAAAAGATAAATTCTTTAGTGAAACAAGAAAAACAGGTGACCGGAAATTACAATATTGATGTTTCCGTTTACAAAAAGAAATACGGTCCGACAAGACAATTTGATCAAGGGGAATATTTCGGGGAAGATATAAATGTTTATGAATTTAAAAATACTTCCGAATTACTTTTAATTTTAGCTCATGAACTTGGGCATGCCTTGGGAATTGGTCACACGAAAAACCCTCACTCCATTATGTATTATTTGATGGAAAAACAAAATTTAAAAAATCCTCAATTAACTACTGAGGATTTATCCGCTTTAAAAAATATTTGTGAAAAATAAATGCTTATTTTTTAGAAAGGGAGAGAGTTTAAATCAAAATTATTTTTTCGTCTTTGGGGAGGAATCAGAGGAACAAAAGAAAATCCTTGAAATTCTTGAATATCTGCGTCCTGTTCTGTTATTTTCTTAAAATAAAAAACTTTTTTGCCAACGGGAATAATCATTGTGCCTCCGATTTTAAGTTGTTTAACAAGGTCGGCGGGTATTTCATTGCCGGCGGCTGAAACCATAATCTTATCATAGGGAGCATATCCCGGCAGTCCATAAACATCTTTTTCGGCTTCCTGAATGTTGGCGTGAGCAAAATGATACTTCGCCAAATTCTTTTGTCCGAATTTAACCAGTTCCGGAATAATCTCCACACCCTTCACTTGTCCGGTGCGACCGGCAAGATAAGCCAAGAGAGTTGTACTCCAACCGGAACCGGAGCCAACATCCAAAACATTTTCCCCGTATTGGATGTTTAATAATTCTAAAATAAAAGCCATGCTGGATGGCTTTAAAATAGTTTGTCCGTGATAAATTGGCAAGGGATAGTCGGTGTAAGCGTTTTCTTTTTCTTCGGGAATAACAAAATCGGCACGATCAATGTCATACATGGCGTTAACAACCCGCTTTGATTTTAATACGCCTTTTTGAATTAAATATTGTGCCAGTTCACTATTGTTTCTCATTTTTTTACCCCTCCCTTTAACTTATTATGATGAAATATTTGTGTTTTAAAATCATTTTTAAATCAATTTATTTGCCTGTTTTATGGTAGGCACTTTAATTTCAAGGGTATTTTAATTCTTTTGATTAAATTTGTTTATAAAATAGCCTTGTAAATATAAAATGGTTTTGTAAATATAAAACAACAACCGCCCTTCCGTATTTTCCCCTTTATTTTCCTCTTTGATTATACCACATCACCACTAACTTTTCCAATAAAAAGTGTTTGTTTGAGTGGTTATTTTTGTTTTATCAAATTTAAAAATTCCACTGTAGTTCAAAAATGACTTTTAGGGTATTATAAATTTTTTTACTTTCAATAATAAGTCCAAATTCTTCCTTAAAAGACATTATGGCTATCTTGTCATTTCCGTAAAGATTTATTTCAACTTCAAAAATATTGCTTAAATTAATCAACTTTGTTTTTCTTAAGTGTTTTTTATCAAATGATTGAAGGCGGCGCATTTCTTTTGTGTCGGGAGCAAATGATTTTACCCAAATCTTATTTTTTAATCTCTGTGGGACATATTCTTGCCATAGCCAATCCGTATCAAAATATTTAATCGCCTCCGGAGAAATCCATGCCAAGATTTCTTGATTTTTATAATTTAAAGTGTCTCTGTAAATATTTTTAATTCCTTCAGTGCCTTCAAAATATTTTATAGTGGGCTTTTTATCTATTAAATTGGTGATGGATAATAATTCCGGTAAAATATTTTCCAAAATACCGATTTTTTCTTGCAGAATAGTTTTTATTCTGCTTGGATTTTCTGCGTAGTAGTATGTTCTTCTGCCCCTCTTGGTAGTACTAATTAACCCTTTTTCTTTTAAGGAATTTAAAACATCATAAATGGTAGTTCTTTTGATTTTTGATTTTTCCGCAATTCTTTGTAAATTCGCCTCACCTAATTCCAAAAGCGCCAGATATGCGACAGCTTCTTTGTTATTCATCCCTAATTTTTCTAATTCTTTTATTCTTGTCATGATTTTTTTAAGAGATTAATTATAAGTGTCGTCAAAAAGGTCGTTATTTATAATATAACAAAATCAGCGAAAAAGTCAATAATATAGCCATTTTTTAAAAGTATTTAAAATAATGTATTTAAAAAATGACGAAATTTATGACATTTTTTGTGAGTGTGTTATTTTTATATTGACATTCTATTATAAGTTCTTTTATTTTTTTAAAGAAGGAGAAAAATATGTATGGTAAAAAAAGAATCGAAAAAGGCTGTGTTATTGTCTTTGATAAAAGAAGTGGTCGGGTATTTATAAAGTCACCTGACACCATTAAAACACTAAGATGGTCAAGGTGGATTAAAAATCGTTTTAATATGGAAAACAATTCTCTTCATATCCCCTTTGTTAAAACAGATCAGGATTTTTGGTTATTTGCATGTGTGCTGGCGGACACACATAACCTTAGGTTGCGTCATTTAAAAAAATGGCGCCTCTACGGACCGGCGTATAAATTCATATAGGCGTTGAAATTCATACACAAGAGGAGAAAACGAATGAAAGGAATGATTACACTGATTGGCAAAAAAGGACAAACGGAAGTTGTGACATCCATTCTTAAAAGATGTGGTGTGTCGCCGAATTTTTCCAGTGTTTATGAAGAAAATAGAGACACGGGCTATCCCGGTCTTTGTATAAACTACACGGTTGTTGAGCTTTTTGTCGGAGACCGGGCCGGAAGAACGGCCTTTGAAACTTTGACAGAGATGGGTTTTTCTCCATCACAACAATAAAAGTATCATTAAAACTATACACTCCCCGCGGGCAATAATTTAATGCTCGCGGGTTTTTTGTTTTGATTAAGGTGTGTTGTTCTTTATTTCCAATTTTTAACAATCTCTTTTAGTCTCTTTTTGAAAAATGCTTAATCTTGTTGGTAACAATAACTTTTTGGTGAGAGTGTTAAATTTTAACATTTGCCGTAATAGTAAGAGCAAAAACTCTTTGGGCTATTTCTTGAGTAATCAACTTTTGGGCTATCGCTTGAATTGTAGCCCCCGAATCTAAAACATCATCTATAATTAAAATATTTTTGTATTGCTGATTTTTCTTAACCTGAAAAGACGCTCCGGCGTGCTTTATTTTCTCTTTTAAGGTTGATAAATTTTTTTGCTGAACAGGCAAAAGACTATCATTTTTTTTCACAAAAACGGTTGGTACTTCGTAATTTAAGCGATTTTTAACAAAAGTCATTAACTGAGTCTTTCGCAAAACCGTTGGAGGAACAAAAATAATGGCTTCAATTTCTTTGTCTTTAATAATCCATTCCAATGCCGGTTGCACTTCCTGAACAATCTCCATCATTAAAGCTGTGTTGCTTTGTCCCGCTTTGGCAATCTCTATAAATTGTTGTAACTTTGTTCTGCCGAAAATCTTATTCTCAACAACATCCAAAGCATATGCCTGCCGGATATATTTTTGAGAAAACATATTCCCAAGGTGTGTGCCTATCTCTATAAAATTGGCTGCTTCTTCCGGTTGGCCGGTATATTGTTTTTTGAATTTATTTTTTTCAGTTTGTAAATATTTTGTTGCCAATTCCCGAATATGTTCTGCTCCATATTTTTCTTGAACAAAATTTTCAAAACCTTCCAATCCCTTAAAAATCCTACCTGTTGCCGTAATATAGACAAAGCGTTTTTCAATTAACCGTCTTTCTTCCTCCGGGTATTCATAAATATTTCCCTGCCAGGTTAAAGTGTAGTTTATTTTTTTGGGCGGTTTTCCTATTTTTTCCACAACTCGCTGATCGACAAATGGTTTTATGTATTTTTTAGCTGACGCAACCCCAACTCCCCAAGCATTGGCAATTTCCTCTATGTTTACCTGTTTGATATTGTTTAATAAAAATTTTAGTCCGGCTTCCTTTTTGTTTAATTTATATTTTACACCGGAACCTTTTTTTCCAATTTGTTGTAAAATGTTTTTTTTGGTTAATTGCTCCAGTGTTTTGCTAAGTGAAGATCGAGAAAACGAATGACCTTTTTCTAAATTGGAAATAGCAAAAACACCCTCTTGTATCAAGGTTTTGCTTATCATTTGAAGTATTGCTTTATTTTCGCTATTTTCCATAGTATGTATTATACTATGGATATTTTTTGTTGTAAAGTTGTTGTTTTTGGCTTATTTATCGTATTTTCCATAGTATATATTATACTATGGATATTTTTATTATTAAATTGCTTGTTTTTGGCTTAAATAAAGTAATATCCATAGTACACATTGTACTATGGATATTTAAAAACAAATAATGTTTTATTGTTTTTATTGTTAATGTTTTAAAAATTGATTTATCTGTATTAAATAATATTTTGTTGTAAATGCGAATTGTTTCACGTGAAACAATTCTCTATATTTTTAAATATTGTTAATTCTTTCTGAAAATTTTAAAAGTACCGCCCTTTTTTTAATTTATTGAAGCTACTTTCAGGATCCACTTTTTACAAACCACCGAAACAGAAGGATGTATTTTAAATAGGTAATATGTGTTTTGATTTTATCTATTTTTTATCTATTTTTTGGTATTGTTTCACGTGAAACAATTAGCTTTATTTTATACACATTTTTGTTAATAAATCGTGAAAACCTTTTTAAAAGGCACTTTTTTCTGTTAATAACTTGTTAATTGTTTTTATTTATTTGGCTATTTAAAAATTTTTTGTTTATATATTTTATGTTTAGTGTCTTTTGTATATTTTTTACACAATTGTTTCACGTGAAACAATTGTGTTGTTATTAAATATTTTTTAGGTGTATCATCTTAATTGATACAATTTTACTTATTTTTTAATTTTTAATAGGAGGTTTAAAAAATCCTTTGCCTTTGGAGATATTTTTATTTTCTGTAATTGTGTTTTGATTTTGTTTGTTTGAAATTATTTTTTAGTGTGTATTATTGTGTCTTGATTATATTTTCTGTATTTTGGTTATATTTTTGCTGCCTGTTTTGTGATTATATTTTTTTGCGTTTTTTTGTCTAAATTGTTTCACGTGAAACAATTTGGGATTTAATTAAAGTATTTATCTTTAAATCCTGTTTTAAAAAGTAAAAAATCCCTTGTTTTAACGATTTTTTTTATTTTTTTAAGAAAAGGGCGCTTATTTAAAATTTTATATGTTTTTGTACCACTTTTTTCTGTGTTTGTCAACTGACGGTCATTTGTCAACTATAAATAATACACCTCATAATGTGATTTTTTTAAAGGCAGTGATCAAAAAATTTTTAAGATGTTTTGGGAGATGGTGTGATTAGAAAAATAAATATTGGGGATATCTTAAAATTAAAAAAGTTTTTCATTTAAAAATAATCCGGGGTACAAAGGGACTACTTCCAAACCACGATTTTCGCCAATTTTCCCCAACCTAAGACTTTTTAAAAAAAACTTATCAATACGCCGTATTTATGCGTTTTTTTCAAAGGCGTCTCGGCTAAACCAGCATTCGCCGGTTAAAAACTGCAAAAAATTCATCAAAAACGGAGCCTGGAAGCAGTTCTGTAAAAACGCTAACGAAATAAAATTTCATCTTTGGACGAAAAACACTGTTCACATTGTTAGGCATGGCGATATCAAAAATGGAGTTTAAAAATAGCTTTTATTGCATATCTTGTTGTGATTATATTTACAACTTATTGTGTCTTGTGGATAAGTTTATAAAAATTTATTTTTATAAAGGCTTTATTATTGCTGTTTTTTGGGCTATGTGTTAACATTATTAACAGGATGTTAACAATATCAACAGTTTATCAAGATTTTTTTGTTGTGATGTTTGCGGTTTTGGGTTATTATTAAATACACGGTTTGGATAGTGTATAAAATATATTGACATCGTTGTGTTGAGATTGGCATAAATATCGATATGGATATAAATATCGATATGGGTAATAGATATAAGTGATGTGAATATAAGTATTGGTATAAATATGCAAGGAAACTTCTCTTGATTCTCAACC
>CAYORE010000068.1:0-2297 GCA_964406325.1 uncultured Bdellovibrionales bacterium
ATTATCAATAGCAACACGCCGTCAAAATATCGAGCTACTACTTTATCTACCGTGAATATGCTCATTGCTATTCCTTATGTTTGTAGTGCAGTTTTTCTGGGTTATCTGGCGGACAAGTACACGGTACAAAAAGTTGTGATAGTCTTGGCCGTTGTTATGATGGTTGGTTTAACTTTTGGTTATTTGAGATTATTTCAAAAAAATAATTTTTAATAGTTATGCGCTGGAAAAATCCACCGAAAATTAAAATTTATGAAGCGTTGGGAGTGTTGGCGGACGGACGGTTGCGAGAAGAAGAAAATGATCGAGGTGAAAAAGAATGGCGAGTTTATTCCTCTTCCGGAAATAAATTTTATTTGATAAAATACGACGCCAAAGAAAATGCCATTATGACAAATGACAATGGTTCTTACTGGCAGGGTTATTTGGGTTATCCCGCCATCGCTTTTTTGATGTCAATCGGCAAAATTAAGTTCCAACAAAAATTCAGTCGGGCTTTAAAAAACATCAAATGGAAAGATTTAAACACCGAATTTAAAAATAATTATGACAAAACCATTGAATATTGTCATAAGCTATTGTCAGAACGAGAGTATAATTTGAAAGAGTTTTTAAAAGAAATTGAAAATATTGAAAAACAAATCAGAAATTTGAAAATCAAAAAACTCAATCCGAAAATCAAACCACCGAAGGGGTATTAGAATAATCTAAAACAACTTAATTCCTCCCAATAACAAAAAAGAATAAATCCCCACGACGAAGAAGACCAATTTTAAAAAGACGGTAAAAAATAAAAGTGATGCCGGTGTGGAAGTGGTTGTTGGGGAAATAAAGTTTTGATCAGGAAGGTGGTTGGTGTATAGAATGAAAACAAGAGAACAAACCGAAAAATATCATTTAATAATAATTTTGCTTTATGAAATTTTTAGTGGGAACCAATAACAAAAATAAATTTGAGCAATTTAAATTTATTTTTGCCTATTATGGGGCGGACAATATTCAACTTGTCTCTTTGGCTGAGCTGGGAATTACGGACGATGTGGAAGAAGATAAAAATACTTTGTTGGGTAACGCTCGTAAAAAAGCGAAATTTTTTGCGGAAAAATCCGGTTTAACGACTATCGCCGATGATACCGGCTTTTTTGTGGAGGCATTGGATGGTTTTCCGGGCATTAAAGCCAAACGGTGGTTAAAGGGAACGGAGCGAGATAGAAATTTGGCTATTTTGGAGAAAATGGAGGGAGTGCCGGAAGAAAAAAGAGGTTGCCGGTATCGTGGAGTAGTAGCGGTTTACAACCCCCAAAGTAAGAAATTTTGGCAAGCGGAAAATGACTGTGAGGGAGTGATAACGAAAGAGTTATACCCGGGCGGTTTTGGATATGATGGTATTTTCTATATTCCTCATTTTCGTAAAACTTACGGGCAATTAACGGAAGAAGAAAAAATCAGTATCAATTTTCGTGGACGGGGGGTGAAAGAATTTTTGGATTTTTTACAAAAAGGTGGTACACTATAACAAGAAATTGCTTCTGTAAAAATAAAATTAACACATTAAATTATGTTACAAGAAAACGAAAATAGTCAACAGTTGGCGGAAAAATTATTTAACCGTTGGAATAAATTATTGCAAAGCAAAAGTCCATCAACGGTGGCAAAAATGTACAGTGAAAAAGCTTCGTTTTTACCAACTCTAAATGGAGAATTGAAAAGAGGGAGAAAAGGTGCGGAAGAATACTTTGAACATTTTTTACAAAAAAATCCTTTTGGTGTGATAAAAGAAAGTGTGGCTCAATTTATGGATAACAATAAGGAAACTTTGTTGTTCGCCGGGCTTTATGATTTTGAAGTGGATAGTGAAAAGGGGGAGAGAACGATTGCTTCCGCTCGTTTTACTTTTATTTTTCAAAAAGAAGTTGCTGATGAAAGTGATGATGTAGAGCAAAACGATGAAAATGGTGGTGATACTGATTTGTCCGTTTGGAAAATAATCCACCACCATTCATCTTTAAAACCGGAATAAATAAAATAATAAAATATAGTATGAAAACAAAGAAAAACAAAATATTATTAAAGCGAATGGTATTCGGCTCAGGTTTGGGACTGGTTGCCGGCTTGCTTTGTTTTGCCGGTTTTTCTTCACAACCAAATATTCCGACCGAATATGCTCAGTATCAAGTTTGGAGTTGGAGCAATGTTTGGCTGTGGAGGACTCTCTTGAATAGGTTAGTATTGGGAAGTATGGTTGCCATTGCCGGATTTATTACCGTTCACCCTCTGTTGGGATTTAAAATTTCCGC
>CAYORE010000069.1:0-4296 GCA_964406325.1 uncultured Bdellovibrionales bacterium
GTTACTGAAATATACTCTCCACCACCTTCACCAACGACATCATCAACTCCTTCTCCAACAGTTGGTAATTGATGCACTTTTTCGCCCGACAAACTACCGCCGGTAACGACAATTTCCTCACCGGTACGCTCTCCATTAACACCATCTTCATTGACACTGTTTGTATCTGTACTGTTAAAATATTCTCTTATATCCAAAACCTCCCCACCGTCTTCGACGGAAGGATTATGGCCATCAACCGAATTATTACTTTTTTCACTACTATCAACAACATCCCTCGGATTAATCTCTTGAGCACTATTTTCTATTCGCACAGCAACCGGCCCGTTTGGATGTCCGGTTCCATCGGAATTACGACCTTGAAATTCCCTATCACCATTAACGACCGGTTTTGTTTGCGATTGTGATGAATTGCCCCCCTTAAATGTACTCATTTTTTATTTTGTTTTACTATTTATATTAATTTCAAATCAGCTCTCAAGCTAAAAAATATCTAACTATAACGATTTTATTATATCACATCTTGTTTACAATTCAAAACAAAAAAACTATAATGAAAGTGTGAACAAATTTTTAAATTTTATAAACAAAAATAAATGTCCAAACAAAAAACAGCTTTGATTTTAACGGGAATTATTTTATTATTAGCCACCGGGTTACGCCTTTGGCATCTCAATCAAACGCCTCCCGGCGTATGGTATGATGAGGCCTACAACGCTCTTGATGCTCTTGATGCTTCCGAAAACAGCACTTATAAAATATTTTATCCGGAAAATTACGGACGAGAAGGTTTATATATCAATATTTTAGCTCTATCTTTCAAAATATTCGGGATTAATAATTTCGCCCTCAGATTTCCCAGTGCTTTTTTTGGTATCTTGACGGTTTTGGGATTTTATTTTTTGTTAAAATCGTTTAAATTGTACCACACAACAATCTTGGCCGGTGTCTTCGCTTTATCCACCTCTTTTTATCATCTTAATTTTTCCCGCATAGCTTTTCGCGCCATTATGGTCCCACTCTTGTTAACTTGGTCGGCCTACTTCTTTTTTCAAGGCCTTAATTATAGTCAAGAAAAACTCTCTCAAAAAAAATTCTCTAAAAAACATTTTTGGCAAAAACACTCTCTTTGGCTATTCTTTTTTTCCGGACTGTTAACCGGCTTGGGACTTCATACCTACATCGCCTACCGTGTTGTTCCTTTAATTTTTATCATTTTACTGATAGTGTTTTTGTTTGTTTATCCAAAATTTTTAAAAAATTATTGGCAAGCTATTATAATGTTTTTAATTGGAGCTTTTGTTTCCGCCGGTCCGATTTTATTCTACTTCTATCAACACCCCCAAGCTTTTTCCGGACGAACCGATGCCGTTTCCATTTTTAACTCTCCGGAAATGACCACCGGGCAGGCCTTTCTTAAAAGTTTATCTTATCACTTGCAATCATTAATCTTTATTGGCGATCAAAATCAGCGCCATAACTACAACGGTTTCCCTCTCCTACCGGCGGTTTGGGCTTTATTTTTCAGTATCGGTTTTGTTATTTCTCTTAAGGAAATATTCAACGGTTTTTGGAGAAGGTTAAATAAAAAATCTCTCGGCAAATTATTTTTACCTTCTCTTTTCGCCCAAGCCACTTTTTGGACTATGCTCATTCCTGGTGTTTTAAGCTTGGAAGGCATTCCTCATTTTTTACGAATTATCGGTATCACTCCGGCAATTTTTATCATCACCGCCCTGCCCTTCAATTACCTTCGCCGTCTTTATTTACACCTTAAAAAATCCCCTTTTTACAAATTAAAACTTTGGCGGTGGAAAATAATGCAAATGGCTTTCAGTGGATTAGTTGCAACCTTTCTTTTAACCGGAATATCTCAAATATACCTTTATTTCGGACTTTGGGCGCACAGCCCAAAAACCGCTGACGCTTTTCAGCAAAATTGGTATCAATTCGGACAATTCATAAAACAACAACCCTTGCGAAAAGAAAATTATTTGATAATGAATAAAAACATCTCCATTGATCCGAACAATCGTCACAATCTTCCTGAAAAAAGTCTGGCATTTTCCGCTTATCCTCAAATCAAAAAATACCAACTGTATAATACCGCCGATAATTTTGAAGAATTGTTTGACACAGTCAACTGTTCCGATTCTCAATTCATCCTCCAACCAAACACTCCTTTACTCGCTCTTAAAAAGATTAAAAATTATTGTCGCAACCTGGAATTACAGGAAACAATTCTCCCCAATTCCACTCCTCCGGTAAAAATTTGGATGTTAAAATAATTACTCAAACTCAACCTTTTGTTGCTTCTTGCTCTCATTCTCATTCTCTTATTTATTCTTGTTCTTATTCTCATTCCAATCACAACCCAACTTATCCACATGTTTAATATCACAATTATACACTAGGGATGTCTTTTGTTAAAAGATTAAGATTGGAGGTAGAATGCAAGTTAATAATATTGACAAAAGCAATGTTTATGCAATAGTGGGAAAAGAGAGTAAGTGTATATGAAAACAAAATTGATTAAATTTGGCGATAAGTTTTCCCAACCAAATCATCATCAAAGACGGTGACCACGATTTGGAAAAACCAACTGTTATAAGTAAATGGCTTGAAAAAGCCGTAAACTTTTTATCTTAAGGAGGAATGCTATGGAGAGGAATGCTATGGAAAAGAAAATTTTGGCAATTCACGATAATAATCTACTGTTCCCAGATGCTCCAAATTTATATCAGTGGCTCGCTGACAAACGCGGTGTGGGAGATGAAATGAAAAAATTGCAAAAGCAATATGAGTCCGGAAAAAAAATCGGACCGTTGCTTTTGCGGGAAACCTATTCACTAGCAATGAATGGGTTGACCAAAGAAGAATTAAATTGGAAATATTTCTGGTATTATTCCGCTGATTACCAAGGAATTAATGAGCAAATTGTAGAAAATTCTTTCCAAAAATTAAGACGGCTACTTTCAAAATATGATATTTTTATATTTACCTCGCTTTTTAAATGAAAAATTCAGCGTTATTAAATTTTTAATTCCATTTTTAACGGGCAATGATCCGAACCCATTTGGGTGGTAAGATATTTTATGGCCTTGATATTTTTAAAAGTTTTTTGATCGACAAAAAAATAATCTATACGCCAACCGACATTCCTCTCTCTGGCTCGAGTATAAACATTCCACCAAGAATACACTTCCGTCACTCCGGGATTTTTCTGACGCCAAGCATCCAGCCAACCGGCGGCAATCACCTTATCAACCCAAGCTCGCTCTTGCGGATGAAAACCGATATTACCATCATTTTCTTTTGCTCGTTTCAAATCCAATTCCGTATGAGCAACATTCATATCCCCACCGACAATTACCCGATGATTTTCTTTTCGCAATTTATTCATATAATCCAAAACTTTATCAAAAAACACCAGCTTTTCCCGCCAGGCCAGTTCACTCTTGCCACCATTGGGAAAATAAATTGACAACACATCATAAACGGTACGACGAATCTTAAAAGTTAAATGAGACACCCTCCCTTCATCCATATTTGGCGCTTTGGGAACGGTTGTTTTAAATTCCACCTCTTTTAATCGATTAAAAAAATTTTTCTTTACCCAAATCCCTGTGCCGGCATAACCGGGCTTCTCCGCACTATGATAAAATTGTTGATACTCCTCATTTTCCGTAAGCCACTTACTAAATTGCTCCGCTTTTCCCTTAATTTCCTGCAACAATAAAATGTCCGGTTTTTCCTTTTTTAATAATTTATCTAACTCCCCTTTTCTCTCCACCGCTCTCAGCCCGTTAACATTCCAAGTAATAATCTTCATACTTTTTATTTATTTTTTAAATTTTAAAACATAAGCTACATCTACCGGAATTCCTCGCCATTGAAAGAATATCACATTCCAAAAAAATCTTTTTTTAATCACCTCCAAATTCAATTTGGCAAAAATATTTTCCAGCTCCTTTAAATTTGGCACACTGGTATGGCTTTTATCCTTATCAAAATTCTGAAAAATTTTTCCCGCCCAAGTATCCCTAATCGGTAAAGAAATTAACAAGCAACCTTCTTTTTTTAATTTTAAAACAATTCTCTGCATAGACGCCTCCAAAGAATCGGTATGCTCCAAAACATCTAAGGCGACTATGCAGTCAAAATGTTCGTTCGGATAATTTAACTTCTCATTCAAATCCACTTTATCCAAATTGACTCCCGATAAATTTTTCTCAGCTTGATTAATAGCAAATTCGGAAATATCCCCTCCATAAACCTCATCAAAAAACGGTTGCA
>CAYORE010000070.1:0-5527 GCA_964406325.1 uncultured Bdellovibrionales bacterium
GGTGAGGAGTCACCCTGGAATGCTTTGCTTGAGAAAGCAAGGCATTCTTCTGAATAATATTTGGGTGAGAGGGTTAGGGAATTGCCCGAAAAATTCCCAAAAAAACTGTTCACAGAACAGTAGTCGTGTAGACGACATTAAATAAACTTTAGGGAGGAGGAGAAACCTGCCCTTGGTTAAAAAACTCAGGAGAAAAAACTCCTTAAAAAATTAGTGTTAGCTGAGCACTTTAAAATTCAGCAAGGTTTACAAGTCCTCCGGGAAAATCACAGTGGTTCGTGATTTTTCCCGGAGGCAACCTGTTCCACGAGTGTGTGCTCGTGCTGATGAGTCGAAAACGACGAAAACAGTAGTTCTTTAAAAATTTACAATAAAAAACCGTAAGTGGTTTTGGGAGTGTCGGAATATTTAAGGCTGACAACAAATTGCTCTTTGATGTTGATTTTATTGGCTCGGCGAATAAGTTTTTTAACATCCTGATCAATGGCGTGAAGTTTGGCTTCATAGGCCATTTTTTCATTAACAATAAAATCAATTTCTTGCCCATCTTTTTGTTGCCAGTATTTAACTTCACCGTGATGGCAAAGAAGGTTAAAAATACAATTTTCAAAAATAGACCCCGGGTCTAAACGAGAGAATTGATTAAGTAATCCGGAATCAATAAAATACAGTTTTTTAGCTCCGCGAATTTCCACATCTCTGTTGGTGAAGTAAGGAGGAATGGTGGAAATTAGATAAGTATCTTGGAGGAAGGTAAGGTATGAATCTAAAGTATCTTTAGTCACACCGAACAATGCGGACAACACGCAGACTAACGCGGACGAAATGCAGAAAAATGTGGATACTGCTATTGCCGTCGCGGATACTGCTGTCGCCGTCGCGGAAGACTGCGGATGAAATGCGGAAAGACGCGGAATGAGGTGGGGTGTTGTAATTGTAACGATTTTTTATAAAACTTGTGATAATTGTTTGTTTTTTAAAAAAACAAATTCTCTCTCCAAATGATTTGCTGAATTGTCAAATCATTAATTATCACAAGTTTTATGAGAAATTGTTAAGCATAGGGTTTGGTGGGACTGTTTTCAAATCCCAATTTTCGCCAATTTTCCCCAAGCTACGACTTTCGGAAAGTTTATTAATTGGTTGAAACCAGCATACGCCGGTTAAAACCAGCATACGCTGGTCAAGACCAGCATACGCCGGTCAAGAATTTTAACCAGCGTTCGCCAGTCGGGACCAGCATACGCCGGTCAAGACCAGCATTCGCCGGTCGGGAATTTTGAATCAATTTTAAATGATTTAATGTTAAAATGTTAAGTAAATGGTGTTAATTAAAACTGATTGTTTTTTGGTGTTTCAAAACAATAAGTCGGAATAGTGACTCCATTATCGCTTTGCCACAAGTCCGGTTTGCAGATGGTTTAAATTGAAAAATTTAGTCTATAAAGTTAAAACCGGCATTCGCCGGTTATGGCCGGTATACGCTGGTCAGGGATTATAAAATAATTTAAATTTATAAAATAAATAGCTTGTTTATTGTTTTAAAAACACAGGGTTTAAATATTTAAAACATTCTTTAAAAAATAAAAAATGCGGAGCATCTCATTTGAGATGTCCGCATTTCCCTCTCCTGGATGGTTCTCCGGGAGAGGGAGGCGCCGCCGGTCAGCTTACCTCAAGATCTTCAGTGGTGTTCGTGTCCATCCCGGTCAGGGTGTAGGTGGCGGTCCGGTCGGCCATGGTATTGATCGTGGCGGCCAGGGTCGTGGCTGAGTAGCTCATGTAGCTCATGGCTTCCTCCTTGGACCCAATTGGGCCCTTTTTGGTTTTGGGTCCGGTCCCTGCTGTTTGGGACCGCGACCCTGTGAAAAATGAAGTACTACTTATATTTTACAAAAAAAGAAAAAGAAGTCAAATGTCCACCTGTGGATAATTTTAATTTGTCTCGTAATCAAGATGTCTTTAGATGATTAAAAATTGATTGGCAATTTAAAAATCGTGAAAAAGGTAGATTCAATCACTGACACCTTTTATTTATAGGAATATTTTATTTTAATCAAAACAAAAAGCTTTGCGACATAGCAAAGCTTTTGTGATTTTTTGGAAACAATTTCCATTTATTTTTTTATTGCAAACCACTTTGTGATGAGTTGCTTTTCTTTTTAGTGTTGATTCTTTTGAAAAATTTCAATAATTTAAATTTATCCGGAGCAGGATTCACAGACATCTTTAGTGGCACCATCAACTTCACCGGAGAGAGAGCGGACATAATAAACGGTTTTAATTCCTTTTTTCCAGGCGCGGAAATAGTAGTCATATAATTGTTTGGGGCTGGTTTTGGCGGGATTGATCATCCATTCAAAACTAACGGATTGATCCATCCATTTGTAAATTACAGCCATCATATCAATAACATCGGCCATATCCATAGAAACATACTCTTTGTAAAACCAATAATTTTCTTTATTGAGCTTGGGGGCGACTCGGACGGTGGGGGCGGAAAGATTTGTTTCCACAAAATATCTTTTGTAGATTGGTAGCATAGCGGCGGTAGTTCCGGCTAAGCCGGCGGTGGAGGTGTTGGGAGCGGGAGCGGTGTGATAAGAGAAGCGAACGCCATATTTTTTCATATCACTAAAGAGCTTGTTCCATTCCCGTCCGTATTTAGTGTGCTTGTTGTACCACTCCTTATCTCGTCCCAAAATAAAACCTTGATCATATTTGCTACCCTTGTAAACTTTGTAATGTCCTCGTTCTTTGGCCAAGTCAACGGAAGCACGGTAGGTGTAATAAGAAAATCTTTCAAATAATTTATCAACATATTTACGCGCTTTGGGACTGTCGTAAGCCATCTTGTTAACGGCGAGGTGTTCCGCCAAACCAAGATAACCAATTCCCATACTGCGATAACGCAGGGCGGTGTGCCGAGCTTCTTCAACGGGGTAAGAAGTAAGGGTAATAACATTGTCAATAATTCTTTCAATAATGGGAAAAATTTCTTTCATTGTTTTCTCGTCGTTTACCTTGGCGACATTAATGGAAGCCAAATTGCAAACAACCAAGTCACCCGGTTTGTAACGAAGAACGATTTTTCCGTTTTCTTGTACCTCTTCAATGAATTCCGCCGGTTTGGAGTTTTGGCAAATTTCCGTGCAAGCTTGAGAAGAATAGACATTCCCAGCGTGGTTATTGGCATTGCCCCGACTGACGGTGTCACGGAAAAATACATGGGGCATTCCCGTTTCCACGGTTGTTTTAAGAAATTTTTTAAATAAATCTTTAGCTTTAACGGTTTTTTTAACTTCCAGACGAGTATCTTTTTCCAGGGTTTTGTAAAATTCTTCAAAATCTTTTTCAAAGTAGTCTTGTAATTTTTTGCCGTCATAAAGCACTTCTATTTCGTGGGGATCAAAAAGTGTCCAGTCTTTGTCGGTGGCCACTCTTTTCATAAACAAATCCGGTATGGAAATGGCGGGAAAAATATCAAAGGCCTTAGCGCGAATATCTCCAGTTTCGGTTTGTAGGTCTAAAAAATCATAAATATCATAATGCCAAACATCCAAAGTCATAGCAATAACACCCAATCGGGAGCCGAGTTGGTTAACGGCAGTGGCAGTATCGTTGATAACTTTAATCCAAGGAATAACCCCACCGGAAACATTTTTGACACCACGAATCATACTTTCTCGAGAGCGGATATTTCCCAAATACACTCCCATACCACCACCAAATTTGGAAATTTGCGCCATGTTTTCAATGTTGTGATAAATATTACGCAAATCATCCCCGATGTTTAATTGAAAACAACTGGAGAGTTGATGGTAGTTGGTGCGGGAATTTAAAAGGGTGGGAGTCGGTAGAGAAATTTTTTGAGTAGAGGTTGCTTCATAAATTTTCAAAGCGAACTTAAGGCGATCCTTCTTTTTTTCGGGAATGGCCAGAAAAAGGGCAACGGACATATAAATTTCTTGAGGAAGTTCCTTAATGACGCCATTGGGATTTTGGAGGTAGCGTTTATCCAAGGAAACAACAGTAGTGTATTCATAACTATCGTCAGTGTCCATATTTAAATGTTTGCCGGCTTCCAAAATATCTTCCCGAGAATAGTATTTGAAAAAATCTTTATAGTAAAGACCCGTTTTGACATATTCTTCAAAAAGAGCCAAATAGGATTCGGGAGTGTAAATGTCGGCAATAGCGATGTTTCTGTTGCGGGAGGCCTCTTTGTAAAGATTGGCGGTGAAAAGGCGGGAAGCGATGTTGGACCAAAAAATATTTTCCACAGAAATTAAATCAATACAAGTTTTAATCATTAACTTGTGAATATCGGCGGTTTTAATGTTTTCCACAATATTTTTTTTGAATGCTTCAATAAAATCATTGAAGGAGCATTGTTTTTCATAACCGACGGCGGCTCGATCAAAAACCTTTTTAATTTTAGTGATTGTAAAATTTTCTTTTGAACCGTCCGATTTAATAACTTTTAAAGTGTCTTGTTCAAATTGTTTAACAAGTTCCGCTTGTTTCTTTTTTCGTTCTTGGTTGTGTTTTTCGCGATAGAGAATGTAGGCCTTGGCGATTTCGTAACGACCGGATTCCATCAATTTTTGTTCCACGATGTCTTGAATATTTTCAACGGTGGGAATTGTTTGACGGGAATGTCCGTCGTAACGATTGTTGAGTTCGGCAATTACTTCGTCAACCAAATCGGCCACCCATTTTACTTCTGATTCGTTGGTGGCGTGGCAGGCCTTTTTTATAGCCCTGCCGATGCGAGAGGGACTAAAAGGAACAAGGATGTCGTCACGAGTTTTAATTTTTTTGATAGTCATATGATTGATTGTTATTTATTTTTGTTTAAGGGGATAAAAAAAGAGATTACGAAATGTAATTCCCCCGAATTTATCCTTGGATTGTCAGTATAGCATTTATTTGATTGGGTGGCAAATTTAAACTATAGATTTACAAATACAGGGCTGTTTTTAAATCATAATTTTCTCAAGTTGTGGTTTTTGGGATTTAAACCGGTATTCGCCGGTTAGTAATTTAAACCGGCATTCGCCGGTCAGGACTAGCATACGCCGGTCAAGAATTAAATGATTTAATTTGAAATGTTAAAAGTTTGGTTTGTGAGGATGAGATTAAATATTTGTCGGTTAAAATCGGCGTTATAGATTTGTAGATTTGCGGTTGTATGAATGAAAAATAAACCCCTTTATTCCTATTGATTTTGGGAAGAAATTTTTTTGGGCAAAAGAAGGTATTTTAAGATTTTGACAGGAGGAGAAAAATTTGCAAATAAAGAAGATTGTGTTACAATTTAGTTGTGAGAAAAGGTGATTTTAAGCACCCAATAAATCCCGGAATTGTTTTAGTGCTGGTTTTGAGAGGAAACATTTTGGGAGTTAAATTTATGACAATGAGGGAAAAGGACAGCAAAATAATTGTTTTTGCAGGTTTGCTATTGGCAAGCTTTCTTCTGTTTCATTTTTCCGGGGCAAATGATAATAAATTGGATTATTTTCAA
>CAYORE010000071.1:0-1725 GCA_964406325.1 uncultured Bdellovibrionales bacterium
TTATTATTTTTGTGGTGTAGCATATCAGACGATTAAAGACGATGATTTCGGTGAACTCGAATATGATGAGTGGTTTGAGAAAATTATCGAAGCAAAAAACAAAAAAGAAGCAAAAATTAAATTAGAAAAAGAACTTTCAGAATTCGATAGAATTGAAATAGAGACTTTTTACCAAACAGATGGCCTTGCAATGATATAAACCATATAACGATTTAGCTAACCGGATTTGCCTAAGCGCCAAAGTCCATTCACTTGCCGCCGATTTTCTCACCGGCCGAATTCATGCCCCGCGTGGCAAATTCCGGTTGAGCGATTTGTTGCAACCTACATAATTTTTTTAGATGCCTGCTAAAACGGGCACGAAAAGTATTTCAAACTCCACTTAAGAAAATAACCAAACCGTTTGGCTAAAACAACTTTCAAACGGCCTGATTAAAATTTTTTTCTTACGTAATCGACGAAAATTTTCAAACGATCGGGCAGAGCAGAAGTGGTTTTTATTTTTTAATATCCTGACGCCCGATCACCAACCGATGACCCTCAAACGGTGTTAGGAATGGCCTTTCGTTAGCCACCGCCGGAGTAGATAATAATATCAGCGATTGCTCAAACCAGCACCGCCACATCAAGTGAAAGGAGTCATCCCTATTTTTTTGCAACGATTTAGCTAACCGGATTTGCCTAAGCGCCAAAGTCCATTCACTTGCCGCCGATTTTCTCACCGGCCGAATTCATGCCCCGCGTGGCAAATTCCGTGTTGAGCGGTTTGTTAGGCCATTTTCATAATATTATTTCATTGTTTTTAAAATATTCAATTAAAGAATAAACATCTTCCATATATTTTACAAATTGCCCCATATTTGCAAGTAAAACTCCTTTATCCAAATTTGGAGTGATTTGTGGATGTCCAACTTCATTTCTACAAATTCTGGAAAATTGAAAAATAGTCTCTATTTTAATCTCCAAATCATGTTCGAAATTATAACCAGTAGGTTTATTTTTACAGCTTTTAAATGATCGTTTAAATTCGTCAAAAACTTTTGAAATAAACCTACCTTTATATCTACTAATAAATTTCTCTCTATTTTGTGGATCTTTTATAGCATTAGCATATGTTTCTACTAAAATGAAAATTGCTTTTTCAGATGCAGCACCTAATAAAAATGCGCATGCTAAAAGAGAATTAGTTTTTAAACTATTTATCGCTTCTTGAATAAAACGAACAATTACAGGATCAATATTTGGAATATTTGTAGTTAATAGTTCGGGAAACCTTTCTATTTCAAATGGTAACACATCTGATATTGGTTCTTCATTCTCAATAGCTTCTTTTATTTGCTGAAGATTTTCTTTTAATTTACTGTCTTTACCTTGAACTAATATTGAACCAGTTTTATAAATTTTAACTATGCATGTGTATTTCCCATGATGAATGTCAATTCTTTTTACATCGCCATTATTTTCTATTCTTTCATCAAATTGCCAATTTTGTCTTTTTAAATAAGATAAAATTTGTCCATAATTTTCATCTTGGATATTACTCATACTTGATAACCTTTAGTTTAACTTATTATTTAATTTGGCCTAACGATTTAGCTAACCGGATTTGCCGCGCGCCGAAAACTTTCACTTGGCGCCAATTTTCTCACTGGCCGAAATCATGCCCCGCGTGGCAAATTCCGGTTGAGCGTTTTGTTGGCCTAAAGCTCATTTATGTTACTTTAT
>CAYORE010000072.1:0-5579 GCA_964406325.1 uncultured Bdellovibrionales bacterium
GCCATTTTCTTGGGGATACCACACTCATCCAGCTCCAGTTCCGGTCCCACCACAATAACACTTCGTCCGGAATAATCAACTCTCTTTCCCAAAAGATTTTGTCGAAAACGACCTTGTTTTCCCTTTAACATATCCGCTAAAGATTTCAAAGCCCGACGCTGACCGGTAGAAGCGGCCACCTGAGTTTGGTTTTTTCGAGAACTGTTGTCAATCAAGGCATCAACCGCTTCCTGCAACATCCTTTTCTCATTTCGTTGAATTACTTCCGGAGCATTCAAGTCTATCAATCTTTTAAGGCGATTATTTCTATTGATAATTCGTCGGTATAGATCATTTAAATCGGAAGTGGCAAAATGACCACCGTTAAGTTGTACCATCGGTCTTAAATCCGGAGGCATAACCGGTATGTTGGTCAACATCAACCACTCCGGTCTGATGCCGGCCTCCAAAAATCCGTTAAGCAACTTCAAGCGTTTGGCCATTCGTTTGCGGTCAATACTTTTCTTTTCCGCCATTTCTTTTTTAATCGCTTTAACCTCTTTATCCAAGTCAATTCTGGATAAGAGTTTATAAATGGCTTCCGCTCCGATTACCGCTGTAAACACTTGCCCGCACTTACGAGAAAGATTGTAGTATTCAAATTCCGATAAAATTTGTCCGACTTTCAGACTTTTGATACTGGCAATAATTTCTTGATACTTTCTCTTAAGTTCCGCTTTTTCTTTGGCGGAACCACTGCCAGACACCACTTTTTTCTCTTCTTTTTTCAAATCATTCAAGACTTCTTTGGCCGCTTCTTTGTCAACATCGGTTACAATATAACTGGCAAAATAAATTACCTTTTCCAATTGCTGTACGGACATATTCAAAGCCAAGCCAATCCGAGAGGGAACACCTCGCAAAAACCAAATGTGAGAGACCGGAACAGCTAAGGCAATATGTCCCATCCTTTCTCTCCGAACACTGGAACGAGTTACTTCCACTCCACATTTATCACAAACAATTCCTTTGTGTCTGATTTTTTTGTACTTACCGCAATAACACTCCCAATCTTTGGCGGGACCAAAAATTTTCTCACAAAACAATCCGTCTTTTTCAAATTTTTGAGTACGATAGTTGATTGTTTCCGGTCGCAAGACTTCTCCGTGTGACCATTCCAAGATTGTTTCCGGAGAAGCGATTTTGAGCTGAATGGCGTCAAAATCTGAGATTTTTATCATATTATCTTTCATTGAAGCTTTGTTAAAAATTAATTATAAAAAGTTTTTATATTTTTACCGATAACCTATTCCTTGCTTTCCTCCATATTATTCTCCCGAACGGCTTCTTGTTTCTTCTGAACATCTTCTCCGTTTTTTAAGAATCTCATTTCCAAAGCCAAGGCCTTTAATTCGTTAACTAAAACATGGAAAGAAGCGGGAATGCTCGGCGGTTGAATCGGTTCTCCTTTAATAATCAATTCATAAGCTTTGGAGCGACCAAGAACATCGTCCGATTTGATGGTTAACATTTCTTGCAAGGTGTAAGCGGCACCATATCCTTCCAATGCCCATACCTCCATCTCTCCAAATCGCTGTCCTCCAAATTGAGCCTTTCCACCCAGAGGTTGTTGGGTAATTAAAGAGTAAGGACCGATGGAACGGGTATGAATTTTATCTTCCACTAAGTGGTTTAGTTTCATTACATACATATATCCCACCATTGTTTTGTTATCAAAAGTTTCTCCGGTTCGTCCGTCGGTCAATTGGATTTTACCGTCTTCCGGCAAGCCGGCCTTGCGTAACTCTTCTTTAATTTGCGCTTCGGTAACACCGTCTAATGCCGGTGAAGCGGCTTTATAGCCCAATTCCGCTGCCGCCCAACCAAGATGGGTTTCCAAAATTTGTCCGATATTCATACGGGAAGGAACTCCGATTGGTGTCAAGATTATATCCACCGGTCTACCATCCGGTAGATATGGCATATCTTCCACAGCGGCAATTTTAGAAATAACACCTTTATTTCCGTGTCGCCCCGCCAATTTATCGCCAACGGATATTTTTCGTAATTTGGCAACGGAAATTTGAATTTGTTTAATTACTCCCGCCGGTAATTTATCCCCATTTTCCCGAGAGAAAACGGTAATATCAACCACTTTTCCTCTTTTACCGTGAGGCAAATAGAGGGAAGTGTCTTTAACATCACGGGATTTATCCCCAAAGATGGCTCGTAATAATCTTTCTTCCGCTGTTAAATCACCCTCTCCTTTCAGGGTAACTTTTCCCACTAAAATATCTCCGGAATTCACCTCCGCTCCGATGCGAACAATTCCATCGTCATCCAAGTTTTTCAACCGATCTTCACTGATGTTGGGAATATCTCTGGTAACCACTTCCGGTCCCAGTTTGGTTTCTTGAACATCTATGGAAAATTCATCAATATGAACGGAACTATAAGCATCTCTTTCCACTAATTTTTCCGAAACAATAATGGCATCTTCATAATTGTAACCGCTCCAAGGCATAAAGGCCACCAAAACATTCTGTCCCAAAGCCAATTCTCCATGATCAGTGGAGGCACCGTCAGCCAACAGGTCTTTCTTTTTAACTTTCTGTCCCAATTCCACTCTCGGCACTTGATTCAAACTGGTGAAAGCGTTGGATTTGTTAAATGTTTGCAAAACATATTCTCTTTTATTGGTTTTGCCGGTTTTCTTATCTTCTTTAATAACAATATGCTTGGCATCAACTTCCACCACTGTTCCGGCTTCTTTAGCCAAAACAACCTGTCCGGAATCGGCGGCCGCTTTATCTTCCAAACCGGTTCCCACCAAAGGAGCTTGGGGTTTAATACAAGATACGGCTTGGCGTTGCATATTTGAACCCATCAAAGCTCGGTTAGAGTCATCATGTTCCAAAAAGGGAATTAACGCCGTAGCAACGGAAATACATTGCTTTGGTGAAACATCCACAAAATCAAGTTTTTTCGCCTCAATAGTGGAAGGTTCGTTTTTTACTCTGGCTTCAACAATTTCCTGAACAATATTGTAATGCTCATCCATTTCAATACCGGCGTGGGCAATATTTTTAGAACCCTCTACGATAGCGTTAACATACTCCACTTGAGAAGTAACAAAAGGTACAACTTTAATTTCATCTTTTTTTGATTTTTTGAGTTTGGAAGCGTCTTTGTCCGTTAGTTGATAACCTTTTTTGAAAATAACATTTCCATTTTTATCCTTAACACTTTCCGCCAAAATTCGTCCGGCAATTTTTTTCTCATCTTTAGCAATAGTGTGTCCGATAATTCGGTAAGGGGTTTCAATAAAACCATATTTATTAACTTTGGCATAACAAGCCAAATGTCCCACCAATCCGATATTCGGACCTTCCGGAGTTTGTACCGGACAAATTCGTCCATAATGGGAAGTGTGCACATCACGAACTTCAAAACCGGCTCGCTCTCTGGTTAATCCGCCCGGTCCCATAGCACTTAGCCTTCGTTTATGCTCCAATTCAGCCAAAGGGTTAACTTGATCCATAAACTGAGACAACTGGGAGGAAGAGAAGAACTCTTTAACCGCCGCCACTACCGGACGAGAGTTAATTAATTGAGCGTGGACAACCGTATTGACATCGCAAGCACTCATTTTATCTTTAATGTTTCTGGCCATTCTCATTAAACCGACTCGTACTCTGGCTTGGATTAACTCTCCAACTCCCCTTAACCGCCGACTACCCAAATGGTCAATATCATCCGGTTCCGCCAAAGGATCGTTATTTAAATTGATAATTTCTCGTACAATCGCCACCAATTCATCTTTCCCCAATAATCTGTTCTGTTCATCTTTTTCGTCTTTGTCCATTCCCAAACGGAAATTTAATCTGTAACGACCAACCTGACCAAAATCATATCTTTCATAACTGAAAAAGACACTGTCAATCATTTGTTTAGCATTATCCACCGTCGCCAAGTCACCCGGTCTAAATCTTTTATATACTTCCTTGTAGGCCTCGTCTTCATTTTTTACCGGGTCTTTCATTAAAGTTTCTTCGATAAAGGCCGTTTCGCCGGTGTCAATGTCGGCAAAGGCCTCTTTAATTTCCTTGTCTGTTTTTAAACCAAAAATACGCAAGAGGGAAGTTACCGGAATTTTCCTCTTTCTATCAATTCTCACCCAGATTACTCCGCTTAAATCAGTTTCCATTTCCAACCAAGCTCCTCTGTTAGGAATAATTTTGGCCCCAAAGGTTTTTCGCCCTTTAATATAGTCTGCCGTGAAAAATACTCCGGGACTTCGAATTAATTGAGAAACAACCACTCTTTCCACTCCGTTAATAATAAAGGTTCCTCTGTCGGTAATAAGAGGCAAGTCGGTCAAAAACACTTCTTGCTCTCTAACCTCTCCGGTCTTCTTAATTAGCAAGCTGGCGTTAATACGCAAAGGTGCTTCATAGGAAATGTTTTTCTCTTTAGCTACCGCCTCACTGTATTTCGGTTCGTCCAGATAATAATCTCCCAGAGTCAATTCCAATTCTTTCCCGGTGAAATCTTCAATCGGAAAGATTTCTTTAATTATTTCCTTTAGTCCCTCTTCTAAAAACCAATCATAAGATTTCGTTTGGGATTCTATCAAGTCCGGCAAAGAAACCATTGATTGTCTTTTAAAGAACTTTCGTTGGGAAAGACTGGAGTGAGCGCTAAATAGCGATCTAACGGCAATCTTCTTTTTGGTTGATTTTTTCTCTATTTTTTTCATAAGACATAACAAGACCGGAGTTGGTTATTGTTTAATTTGTTAGACAAACAAAAAACAACCAGTCCAGCTGATTTAAATTATAGATGAAATTGTTTAAAAAATTGTTCCCCCGAGCATAAAAAGAGGAATAAAATAGTTAACTATTGTTTTAATTTCCGAATGATTATTTCAATAAAATAATTTGAAAACAAGAAATTAAAACCACTGATATTTATTTGAAGATAGCATTTGTTGAGCTATAAGTCTACTGATTTAAGGCCTACTGGCTAGCCAACCTACTGGCAATAAATCTACTGACTGAATATTTTGGTAACATTCAAACCTTAACAGATAGAATCACCCGAACATCTGTTAAATTATTTAATTGATTTATTTTAAGTGACCAAATTTTAAAAATGAAGTCTGGCAAATCAATTAATTTATACAAAAAGTTCAAATAAATAACTCTCGTGTTTTATTATACACGGCAGTTACAACTTGTCAACCCCCCCTCTGCAAGTCCTCAATCACCCGATTGTAAACTCGCAGGTTGTGAATTACCGCCAAACGATAGGCCAGCATATCATCAATTTGAAAAAGGTGATGTAAATACCCACGACTGTAATTTTGACAAGTGAAACAATCACAATCCGCTCCAAGTGGTTGTTTATCTCCGGCAAATTTTCCTCGCCCGATGTATAAAAATTCATAACTGTCCGGTGATTTCAAATCCGACTCCGGACCGACACCGACATTCTTCCGAGAAGAAGTTTTAAAATTGTATAATCTTTTGTGTCGTCCGTCCCGAGTCGGAAGAACGCAATCAAAAATATCCCAACCAAATTCATAACACCGAGCGATA
>CAYORE010000073.1:0-14776 GCA_964406325.1 uncultured Bdellovibrionales bacterium
AGAAAAGCTAATTGTTTTTGCTGAGGGGCCTACAGATATAAAATATATAAAAAAATATTTTGAATTATATAATAAACAAGAAGAATTAGATAAATTTATTATAGATATTATAGGACAAAATACTTCTAATGGGACAATAAATTCGAATAATCAAGCTCTTAAAAATGCTGCTAATTTTTTAAAAACTAATTTATCATTAGTAAAAAATAAGATTTTACTTTTAAATGATCCAGAAGAAAAAATAAAAGAAGAAGAAATTGAAGGTAAGTTATATATAAAGAAAATACCCTTGATTAATGATAATCCTTTAAAAAAAGGTATAGAGAATTTATTTGAAAGAGATTTTGTTAATAAAGTTAGAGAAAATAATAAAGATTGTTTTCAATATCAAATAGTAGGTGAAGAAGAAAGAAATTTACAAATTATTGGAGATAAGAAAGAAAAGGTTTGTAAATGGATTTGTGAAAATGCTACAAAAGAAGATTTTGAAAATTTTGAGCAAATTTTTGAAATTATAGAAAATACAATTTTAAAAAATGAAAATGATGCTCAAACAGAAAAATCAACAAAAAACTAACTTCCAAATCCCACCCAAATATTATATAAAAAACAATTATGAGTAAAAAAGAAAAAACTATCAAAGAAATTGCTGGCGAAATTTTGTTATATTTTTATGTGTTGCAAAGAAAAAATTATTCGGAATTAGAAAAACAACAATTTAATTTTTTAATTCGTAATGGCATTAAATTGGAAAACAAAACAAAAAATGAGTTGACTGAAAAATATTCTGATAGTGATTTGTATAATGCTTTGCGATATTTAGAAAATAAAAATTTTGTACAATTTGCAAAAAATGGTGAAACAAATATAGAGAAGGCCTTTGTGGTCATTGAATTAACAGCTGATGGCATGGATATAATTGAGGGAGTAAAAAGGGGTGATGGCAAGAGTATTTATAAAACAACTTTTAATTTTAATCTTAATATTGATTCTTTATTAAAATTAGAAAACAATATTAATTTAGAATCTATTATTAAGGCAAGTTTAATATAATCCTATGACAACACAAACGGAGCAACAATTGGAGAATACTTTATTGAAGCAGTTGGAGGGGTTGGGGTTTGAGCGGGTGAGTATTAAAGATGAAAATGATTTGGAGGAGAATTTAAAAATCCAATTGGAAAAATTTAACAAAACAACTTTTTCCGAACAAGAGTTTGAGCGGATTTTGAATTATTTAAACAAAGGAAACAGTTTTGAAAAAGCAAAAAATTTGCGAGACAGATTTTTCTTAAAAAGAGATGAGGGTAGCAAGCAAGAAGATATTTCCATTCAATTTTTTAATATGATCGAATGGTGTAAAAATGAATATCAAGTTACCAATCAAGTTACGCAAATTGGCAAATACACCAATCGTTACGATGTAACTTTATTGATAAACGGTTTGCCTTTGGTACAAGTGGAATTAAAAAGACGAGGCGTGGAAATGAAGGAGGCGTTTAATCAAATCAAGCGGTACCACAAGCATTCCTTTGCCGGCACTTTGTTTGATTTTATTCAGATTTTCGTAATTTCCAACGGAGTAAACACCAAATATTTTTCCAACAATCCCAAACAGGGTTACGAGCAAACTTTTTATTGGACGGATGAGAAAAATAAGAAGATAACCAAACTGGAAGAATTTGCGGAAGTGTTTTTGGAGAAGTGCGCCGTGTCGCAAATGATTGCCGAGTATATTGTTTTGGCGGAGGCGTTGAAAATCCCGATGATTTTGCGACCGTATCAATATTATGCGGTGCGAGCCATTGAAAAACGGGTGCAAGAATCAAACAAAAACGGTTATATTTGGCACACAACCGGATCGGGTAAAACTTTGACTTCATTCAAAACGGCACAGGTTTTAAGTCGGAAGGCGGAAGTTAAAAAAATACTTTTTGTGGTGGATAGAAAAGATTTGGATATTCAGACTACCAAAGAATTTAATTCTTTTTCCGACGGTTCGGTTGACGGAACGAATAATACCGGCAATTTGGTGAAACAATTAAAAGACGGCAACAGAAAAATGATTGTAACCACCATTCAAAAATTAGACATTGCCATTAAGAGAGAACAATATTTAAAACAGTTTGAAAATTTGAATGAGGAAAAAGTGGTGATAATTTTTGACGAGTGTCATCGTTCTCAATTTGGGCAAACTCATACCGTTATTAAAAAGTTTTTTCGGAAAGCGCAACTTTTCGGATTTACGGGAACGCCGATTTTTGCGGAAAATAATGTTGGTGGGGTAACCACTAAAGATGTTTTTGACAAGTGTTTGCATAAATATATTATCACCAATGCCATTTCCGATAACAATGTTTTGGGATTTTCCGTGGAATATGTGGGGCGATATACCAAAAAAGAACCGGATGTTTTGGAGGCGGATTTTGAAGTGGAGCAGGAAGTGGAAGGAATTAATACCAAAGAAGTTTTGGAAAGTTCGGAACGACTGGGAAAAATTACCGATTATATTTTAAGCGACTGGAAAACCAAAACGAAAAGCGGAAAATTTAATGCCATTTTTGCCACCGCTTCGGTAGATGTTTTGAAAAAGTATTATCATCTTTTTATGGAGAAAAAACCGGATAATTTTACGATTGCCACGATATTTACTTATAAAGCCAATGAAGAAGAAAAGAGTGATATGTTGGACGAGGATGTTTTTGCCGATAGTGATGATGCGATAAATGAACATTCACGAGATTTTTTGGAAAAGTGTATTGAACGATACAACTCCGACTTCGGAACAAATTATTCAACGGAAAATTTTTACGCTTATTACAAAGATGTGCAAGAGAGGGTAAAAAGAAAAGAGGTTGATTTGGTGATTGTGGTTAATATGATGTTAACCGGGTTTGACAGTAAATATTTAAATACTTTGTATGTTGATAAAAATTTACGGTATCACGGATTGATTCAAGCTTATTCCAGAACAAATCGTTTGTTCGGTCCGGAGAAGCCTCACGGAAATATTATTTCTTTTCGGAATTTGAAAAAAAATACCGATAGGGCATTGCTTCTTTTTGGTGATGAAAATGCCAAGGAAATTGTTTTCAAGCAACCTTATGAAAAACAGAAAGAAGAATTTAATTCTAAGTTGGAAGAATTGCAAAATATTGTCGCCGATGTTTCGGATGTTGATGGACTGGAAAGTGAAGAAGAAAAAGCGGTGTTTATAAAAGTATTTCGGGATTTGTTGCGAATAAAATCTTCTTTGGAAACTTTCGCGGAGTTTTCTTTTGCCGATTTGGAAATTGATGAGCAAGAGTTTAACGACTATCTGTCCAAATATTTGGATTTGTATGAGGAACGAAAAAATTCCGGAGACAAAGATTTGGCTTCAATTCTTGATGAGATTGATTTTGAATTGGAGTTGGTCGGTCGGGACAGGGTGAATTATGATTACATTATAAAGTTGATTATCGGGTTAAAAGAGGTTTCTTCCGAAAAAGTTCGTCAAAAGAAAACGGAGGATATTTTGAAAATTGTGGATAGAGATATTTCTTTGCGTAAAAAGAAAGATTTGATTGAAAAGTTTATTCAAGAAAATCTACCGCAGATTGAAAAAAGTGAAGAGGTGGAGGAAGAGTTTGAAGTTTTTTGGAATAAAGAAAAGAGAAATCAAATGTTGGAAATTATTGAAGAGGAAAAAATTGATCCGGAAAAATTTGAAAAAATTATCGGGGAATATTTATACACCGACAGACTGCCCCGTCGGGAAGAGATTTTGGGATTAAAGGACAAAGTTAAATTGACCGAGCGAACCACGGTTTTTGAAAGAATTAAAAACAAAATAGTTGATTTTGTGGAACGGTTTGAGTGGTAGATTTTTATTTGGAAGCGGTTCCTTGCAATCGAAAATAGAAGAACAAGTTAAAAAAGGATCTATTGTTTTGAAAGATGTATAAGATTCTTAATAAATATGGCTGTAATAATATCAAAAAATGGTAAAAATGCGGAATTGTATTTTTGATAAAAATTTTAACAAGGTAATATGAAAAGTGGCGGATTTTTTATATTTATATGTTTACATCCTCATTTTCTTATCATTTAATCTTTTCCAATTCTTGATAAAGAGATTTTAAATCATCTGACAGAGGACTGGCGGGGTAGTACTGGAGCAGGGTGGTGATAAGAGAGAGTTGACTTTGAATTTTCTGAGTTTTGCCGGCTTTAAATCTGGCAAAAATATCCTCCCCGTTTTCTCGGTAGTCATCAACAATTTCCGTACCGTTAGCTAAGACATCAGCGCTTTTTAGCAAGATACTTTCCGAAGAAAATTTTTCTCTAATGTTTTGCAAAACTTCTTTTTTTCGTTCCGCCCAGGGAAGGTCGGGATTTTGTTCGGTGAGAGAGTTGACCAATTCGGCCACTTCATTTCCAAAGTTATTGATGATATCTTCAACGGTTACCGGACAATTAACGGAGCAATCTTCAATGGTGTCATGGAGCAGTCCGGCGACAATAATATTTTCGGGAGCATTAACTCTCGCCAAAATTAAAGCAACCGTCATAGGATGGGTAATATAAGCAATATCTTTCCCTTTCCTTTTTTGTTTTTGGTCTAATTCGTGAACCTTGATGGCAAAGCGGACAGCTTTTCTTATTTTTGGTGTGTATTTCATAGTTTTTAAGTTTAATAATTATCTTTTAATGATTTAAACTATTCTCTAACCCAGCGAAGTTCCCTGGTATCATCGGCATAGAGATTATCAATAATCCGAGGAGTGTAGTCGGAACCACCAAAATAAGTGATTTCCGGAGTACTGCATCGCTCGGCTTCTTCGGGAGTGTCTACGGGAATGTATATGTTGTATTGAGGATCATTACCGTTTACCCAATCAATTTCTTCATACCATTCGTGAAAGTATAATTCTCCACTGGGAATGTGTTCCATCAACTCTCGTTTAACATGCTCTTCGTCTACATATACCTCCAACGACCTAAAGGCGAGGTCATCATCAAATAGCCATTTCCTATTTTTTAATGATTTCTCATTAAAGTTTTGGACAGCTTCTTTTATTACTTCTGATATTTTTTTGAATATTTTATGCATAGCATTAGTAATTAACAAATTAAATAAGTCATATTTTTTGTCCGACCAAACAAAAAAGCGACTGAGAGATTTCACAAAAAAGACCTAAGTCTCTGACACGATTTATACCTCGTGTTTTGGTGAAATCTCCCAACCGCTTTGAAAAGGGTTAGTCAATATTATTCGTTAGAATTCAGCAGATTTCCCTGAATTCCCTTCTTCCCAAAAAAATATTTTTACAAAGGAAGAAAAATAATACGGTGTAGTTAACGCTTGCACCGGCGATTTATTAATGTGCTTGCCGTGGGGTTCAATCCCATTACATTGTAATTATAGCACAAGTTTTGATTTTGGTCAAAATAACAAATTTATTCCCCAACACATTTACCGGTGTTTATCATATCTAATTGAATATTTAAATACCCAAGTAATGTTATTTTTACTTTTCGAGAGATTGCTGGTATAATGTAAATAATTAAAAATATAAATAAAAAATATGATAAAAAAGATTTTTTGGTCTTTGATATTTGTCACGGTAGGATTACTCTTGCTGGTGACTTTTTTTGTACAATATCAAGGAAAAAATATTAAAATAAGAGACTCTTTCAAGTCGAGTAATTTTTTGTCTAAGCAGTCCGAGCAGGAAGTGGCAACGGATTTATTTGTACACAACTCCGGAGCAGGGACTTTTGAGAGAGTGGGTGATGAAGAAAGTGATGTTTATATTTTAACTTTACAAGATTTTGATGATAAAGTAATTTATTTTACCGATAGGCCACTGCGTGATGTTGGGCAAGTAAAATTGGCACAATTTTTGCGGGGCTTGAGTTTCGAGATTGGCAATCCACCGAATGCTGCTATTGTGATAAATACACCGGAGGGAGAGGAGATGACAGTGGTGGCAGAATTGACTGAACCAATTTTAATGCCCGTTGAGGGGAGATTGATATTTAAAGCAAAAGTACTAAAGGATAATAACACGGAACAAGAAGCTGAGTATGGTGGGGTTATACCAAAAAAGTTTAACAAAGTAACCTTGCTTATTGATGGTTGTAGTAAAAAAGATGAGAAATTTTGCGGTTCAACCGGTAAGTGTTATAATCCTCAAAAAGAAAAATGCGGGGGCATTAAAAAATCTTGGAAAAAATTTAAAAACGAAAAATGTCACGGAATGAAATTGGAAGATGCTTATAAATACGCTCAGGGTCCGGATAGTGAATGTTTGCTTTATGACAAAGCTTCATTAAGTGAGTATAATTTTACTTGCGATGACAAAATTAAAGGATGGAAAATTGATTTAGAGATTAATCTTACCGGAGAAGAGGGGCATTGTAAAGCGTATTGTATTGTGCCAGCCAAGGAGTCTTATAAAAAAAATGAAGGAGTGGGGCGGATACAATATAAATGTAAAAAATCTGCCAACGAAAAAGAGCCAAAAAATAAATATTGTCCGAAACCGGATGTGCGTAAGGGGTATGATAATAATAAGGCTACCAAGCATTTGATTGAAAAGTATCATTCTATTCTGAACGAAGCAACTAAGCATCATACAAGTTACGAGCATCATTATTGCGTTACTTCCGGTATGCCTTATTCCACCAAAAAGCATTGGGCGACTGATTGTTCCGGATTGGGTGGATTTGCCTTGTTTGACACTCTGCCATATCATTATAAATTATTAGATGAAAGTCGCAGTGCTTGGACTAAGGCAGATAGACCTTTGGCAACTGATTTTTATGAATTTATTAAAAAGCAACCGACTGAGTATCATAAGGATAAAAATCAATGTTGGCAGAGAATAGAAAAATTGAAAGATGCTAAACAGGGAGATTTTTTGGTGGCAAAATATAGCAAGAAAGTGGCTGATAAAAAACATTCCACCGGGCATGTAATGTGGATTGATGAAGTGCACAATAAATTGGGAGATCATCGCAAATTAACAGTTATAGATTCAGCCAATAATGGTCATGGTAGTGACACCAGGACTGAAGACAATACTTATAATTGCAAAGGGAGTAAAACTTGTGGAATTGGAAGGGGCAATATTTGGGTTTATCCTGATGATAAGGGTAGGCCAGATTCTTACACTTGGAAAGCACATCCCGGGCAAAAAAAAGAAACAGGGGAATATTTAGTCATTGGGCGGGCTTTGAATTGTAGTCCTGAATAAGTTTATTGCAAATTATTTTCCTATTTTTTATTGATAGCCCTCATTGACATTGTTGTTTGATTGAGAGTCAAGAGTTGTGAAGGGTTGATTTTTCTATTGAGTTGAGGCATAATGATTTAGGTAGGGTAAGAATTTGGGAGCGATTTTATAAAATTGAGAACAATTTTATAAAACAGGGAGAGGTGGCAGAGTGGTCGAATGCGCATCGTTGGAAACGATGTGTGGCGCAAGTCACCGCAGGTTCGAATCCTGTCCTCTCCGCAAATTAAAAAATTGAAATAATTTATCATTAAAAATAGAATTATGAAAAATATTATCGGACATAAAAATCCGGATACGGATTCTGTTTGCAGTGCCATCGCTTACGCTGATTTTTTAGCAAAGCAAAATGAAGAGGTGAAGGCCTATGCCTTGGGTGAATTAAATAAGGAGACCAAGTTTGTCCTGGAGAAGTTTGGGATTGATGCTCCGGAAGTAGTTTCCACTTTGCCCTCCGGAGAGGAGGTAATCTTGGTTGATCATAACGAGCAAGGACAGGCCATTGATAATTTGGCGGAACTGGAATTAAAAGAAGTGATTGATCATCACAAAGTGGACTTACAAACGGAAATCCCGATTTCCATTTGTATTAAACCTCTGGGCTCAACTTGTTCCATTATTGCCGAAAAATATTTTGCCGATATTGTGGAATTGGACGAAAAAATTGCCGGAATTTTGTTGGCGGGTATAATTTCCGACACTTTATTTTTCCGCTCACCAACCACGACGGAAAGAGATAGGGATTTGGCGAAAAAATTAAATGAATTGGCTCAGGTGGAGGATTTGGAAAAATTTAGTCTGGAAATGTTTAATGCTAAAAGTGATTTAGGTGATATGGCGGTGGAAGATTTGATAAAATTAGATTACAAAATTTTTGATCTTAAAGATGGTAAATATGGGATCGGAGTTATGGAAACCACCAATATTGATTATGGTCTGAAAAGGAAGGAGGAAATTTTTGCCAAATTGGCGGAAATAAAGGAGCGGGACGGTTTGCAAGCGGTTTATTTTACTATCGTGGATATTCTTAACGAAAAATCTTACACTTTATATTCCGACGAAGAGGCCAAAAAACTGTTTGAAAAATTATTTAAAGCCGAGGATCAAGAGGGAATTCTTTTTGTGGATAAGTTGGTATCGCGAAAAAAACAAATTGTACCGGTTTTTGAAAGGATGTAATAAGCTTATCTCTAAACAAACCTTCGGTTAGATGCGTCAATTTTCAGCACAATTTGTTAAAAAATTATTATCAATACTAAGGTAATTTAGAAACGGTTTCTTAAATCAAAAATCGCCCCCGGGGGCGATTTTTGATTTGTTTAGTGTTGTCTGCCGAGAACAATAGCGGAAATACTTTTGGGATTTAATTTTTTCAATTCTTGAGCATAATTGAAAATCGTGGAGCCGGTAGTACTGATGTCATCCACTATCAAAATGTTTTTGTTAATTAAATTTTTTTTATTTAAGCCATATTCCTTCCAGAGAAAAGTGGGGTTAATTTGGAAAATGTTTTTTAAATTGGCTTGTCTTTGTTGATAGTTCTTGATATCTTTTTGAGGCTTGGTGTAATGACGACGGATTATTAAGGGGTGACGCTTGTCGCCCAAGATGGGAATGGTTAATCCCGGAAGTAAATTTTTAGACAAGTTAATCGCCAATAATTCCGCTTGATTAAATCCGCGCCAGCGAAGTCGGCGGGGATGAAGGGGGATGGGAATGATATAGTCGGGAGTGGGAATGTCTGATTTATTTATCTTTTTATTTAACAAGCTACCTAAGGGATTGGCCAGATCTTGAATAAACTTATATTTGAATAAATGAATGGCTCGAGCCAGGAGTTTATTTTTGTAATCAGCCGTTACCAGCAGACGAGTAAGTGCCGGTTGAAATTGTCGGCGACAAGGACCGCAAACTTCGCCGTTAAGAGTAATGGCTTTTTCACAATAAGGGCAGACTTGCAGGGGCAATAATTTAATTGTTGATAAGCAGTTATCACAAATAATTTTTCCGGGATAATGACAGTGAAGACATTTGATTGGAAAAATAGTGTTGAGAACCGATTTTTTAAATTTTGGAAACACAAAAATAAATTACTTTTTGGAGTTGTGATTAAGAATGATTTTATTTTTGTTTTTATCCAAGGAGAGAGTGATGTTTTTGGAGTTGTTGTTTTTAAGCAACTCTTGAGCAATGAGCGGTTCTAAGAAGTTTTGAACATTGCGTCGTACTAAGCGTGCTCCTTGATTTTCCGCCAAGCTTTCGTTTGTTAAAAATTGAACCACCGAAGCATCTATGGTTAATTTTATTTTCTTTTTCGCCAATTTCTTTTTTAGTTTTTCCAGTCGTTGTTGAACGATTTTGGCAATATTCTTTTCTGTCAGATTGTCAAAGATTAAAATATCATCCAGACGGGTTAACAGTTCCGGAGCTAACTGCATTTTTAATTCATTCTTAACGGTTTCCCGAATTTGTTTTTTGTTGGGACGATTGGATTGCCGGTTGGTTTGAAAACCAAGATTGCCGATATTATTTAATTCTTCCGTACCGATGTTGGAAGTGAGAATAACCAAACTATTTTTAAAGTCTACGGTTTTGTTTTGAGCGTCAACAATTTCTCCTTCTTCTAAAATTTGCAAGAGAATATTAAGAATTTGCGGATCGGCTTTTTCTATTTCGTCAAACAGAACCACGCTGAAGGGATTGCGATTTAATTTGTCGCTTAATTCCCCACTGTTTTCATGTCCGACATATCCGGCGGGAGCTCCCAGTAAACGAGAAAGAGCGTGTTTCTCGGTGAATTCACTCATATTAATTTGAATCAAGGACGGTTTTTCTTTGGGAGTGATGGCTTGAGCCAACAGTTTGGCGGTCATTGTCTTACCAACTCCGCTCGGTCCGATAAAAAGAAAAGAACCAAGCGGGCGGTTGTTTTGACTGATACCGCTTAGGCGACGAATAACGGTTTGGTGAATTGATTTTTTAACTTGACTCTGTCCGATTAAATTTTTTTGCAAATGTTTTTTTATTTTGCCGGAAAGTTGGCTGTTATGAGTAGTTAGTAAATCGGGGGAAATATTGGTGATAGAAGCCAGAGTTTCAATAATGTCCGTTTCGGTGATGTGAAGAATATTTTTTTTATTTAGATTATCCAAGCGTCGTTGAAGGTCGCGAAGAATTTTATTAATTTTCACTTCTTCTTTTTTGGCGGAAAGAGCTTCCGGATAATTATTTTGCATAATAAGATTTTCCTTGATGACTTTCAGGTTGTTTAATTTTTGTTTTTCTGAATGTAATTGTTTAAAAAGAGAGGAGTTATTTTTTTGGGAGCGTTTACGAGCGGCCGTTTCGTCAATTAAGTCAATGGCACTGTCCGGCAAAAACCGATTGATAATATATCGTTGAGCCAATTGAGCGGAAGCCAAAACAGCTTCCGTAGAAAAGGAAACTTGATGATATTGTTCATAATATTTTTTAATTCCTTGTAAAATTTTAATCGTTTCCGCAACACTTGGCTCTTTAAGAGCGACCGCTTGAAAACGACGATCCAAAGCGGAATCTTTTTCAATACTTTTGCGATATTCATCAACGGTAGTTGCTCCGATGACCTGAATATCTCCTCGAGCCAAAGCCGGTTTGAGAATATTGGCGGCGTCCATTCCCCCGACAGAACTGCCCGCTCCCATTAAGGTATGAATTTCGTCAATAAAAAGAATGATATTGCCGTCTTTTTTTACTTGGTGCATAATTTCTTTGAGACGAGCTTCAAATTCTCCTCGAAAGGTGGTGCCGGCAATTAGTTGCCCCAAGTCCAGAGACAGAATTCGTTTTTGCAGGAGATGGTATGGCGCTGTTCCGCCGGCTATTTTTTTAGCCAAACCTTCCACAACGGCGGTTTTACCGACACCGGGATCGCCAATAAGAATGGGATTGTTTTTATTTTTACGCGCCAAAATATGAGCCAATCTTTCCACCTCTTTCTCTTTACCGATTAAAGGCGGGTTTTTGTCCGCCAGCTCATTTAAGTCTTGACAGTATACGTTTAAAATATTCTCTGAATCACCGCGAGATGCTCCCAATCCGGGGAATAAATCGTTTAACAAATTATTTATTTCTCGTTGAATTTCTTCCGGTGGTTGTTGATTGTTGTGATGATTGTCGCCGGAGCTGAAGCCAAAGTTTTGTAATTGTTGACTAAGTTCGTTTTCAATGAAGGCCTGGACAAAATGTTCAGTACCAATCAGACTGCTTTTGGAAAGAAAGGCCAACTGGGCGGCTTGAGTAATCAGTTCGGCGGAATTCAACTTGGAGCCGTTTTTTAATTTTTCCACCGTTGCTTTCTTGAGGGCGGGGTTAAGGGAAGTGATGATGTTTTTTCCGTAGCATCCCTCTTGGGCGATAATAGCTTGAATTATTTCCGAAGCCTTAATGTGTTTCAGTTTTTTTTGACGAGCGGTTCTTTTGCTGGCAAGGATTACTTCCTTAGCGTTATTGGTAAAATATTTGTACATTTTTTTATTTAGTGCTATACTGATTATGTCTAAGGTTTTTTGAAAATAGCTTAGAGAATTTGTAAAATTGGACAACATTTTTTGAATAAAGGGATAGTTGAATTGGTAGAAATGTTGTTCTTTATTTTAACATAGCGTCGGGGATTTTTCAAGCTATTTATTTTCAGAAAAGAAATATAAAAATAAAAATAAAAAAATGAGTGAAATAAAAGGTGATGATTATGGAAAAAGGGTTGTGGGAACAAGGGGTGGTTATAGTGAATATCCTGTGAAATATAGAGGAAGGAATGAATATATGGGAGGTGATAAAATGGAAAGAGGAAATAATCTGGAAGGAAAAGATGGGGAAAAATATTTTGCAGTTGAGGCGGAAAAACTGCGTTTTGAGAAAGATCGGCTTAGGGCGGAATTGTTTCGAAAGGTTCAGGATTTATTGAATAATCAAAAAGATGATTATGGTGGTCATCCCCAGATGTTTATCGGAGATGGTAAGTCTGTTGCGGGAAAGATAGAGGCTTTAAGTCAGGTGGATGAATTTTTGTTTTGTGATGAGGTTTTTAGGGTGATTTATAAAAAATGCTTCGGTGATCTTGATGATGGAGAAAAAAAATCGCAACATATAATGGCACGAGTTTTAAGTGGAGAGAGTATAGATTTAAATTTGGAAGGAATGCGAGTGTTTATTTATGATGATAGGGATATTTTGGCAGAGAAGTTACTTAAGACACTTATTGCCGAAAATGACATGGAAGGGCTTTTGGATAAGTTAGAAAAAATAAGAAGTGAGCAAGCTGATTTGCAGGTTAGTGTCAGTGTTAAGGGTGGCAATAGGGTTTCTAATTGGAAATTGAATAAATCATTGCTGGTGCAATAGTTTATTAAATTATTGAATTATTTACTGATTTGGATTGTTTTAAGTTTGCGTGTTTGATTATAATTTGGTATAATTCCAAGTGCTAAGAAATACAAATAAAATAGTTAAAATAAAAATTTATGGGAGCGCAGTTTTTGGATGGTTTTGTTACCAGTTTATCTAAAAAATTTGTCGGTAAAAAAGTTGCCGTTGGAGTTGATGTTGGTACGAAAAGCGTTAAGGCGGTGGTATTGGTAAAAGAGGGTGAGAAGATTGTTTTAAAGAATTATTCCATTGCCAGAACGAAGAAGTCTTTGATAAAAATCGGTCAGCCCGGTGTTATTAATGATTTTACGGGAGCGGTAGTTAGAGAGGCATTAGAGGAGGCGGGAATTAAGGAACGATTGGTTAATGTAGCTATCCCCAGTTTTACTTCTTTAATTATTACCGTTGAAGTAGCGAGAATTGCCGGTAAGGAATTTGAGGAGGCAATTAGAAGAGAGGTATCAAAATATATTCCAGTTAAAATAGAGGATGTTGTTTATGATTGGCAAGTGATTGATGAAGAGCAATTGAAGGGACAGGTTGAAGAAACTGAACAATCTGATAGATTTGGTACCAAGAAGCCGGGAGAAATGGTGAGAATTTTGGTTATCGCCATAATGAAAGAGATTAGCAGGAAGTATGACGAGGTTTTTTCCGCCAATGATTTAAATATAAATTTATTGGAAATCGATTCTATTTCTTTGACCAGGGCTTTGACGCATAATAAAAGCGGAGTTTATTTAATTGTGGATATTGGACACGAAACTACCAATATTCTTGTGGCTTCTCAACAAGGGGTTTTGATGAATAGAACGATTGATGTTGGTGGAGACAAAATGACACAGGTTGTTGCCGATTCAATGAAGATAGACTTTGAACGAGCGGAACATATTAAGCAAGAACAAGGCGTCGCGGTTTCGGTCAGTGGTCAAGCGGGGGGTGTTTTGACGACAGTGTTGTCAATTATTACTGAAGAAATAAAAAAGACAATTCAACTATTTGGAACTGATTTTGAAGAGGTGCAAATAAAAAATATTTTTTTAAGTGGAGGAAGTGCAAATATGATTGGTTTGCGGGAACTTATTCAAAAAGAGACCGGTTTGGAAACTCTTATCGGCAATGCTTTAGAGGGGATTGCTTTTGTACCGGAGGTGAAAAATGCTTTATTGAAAAATGCGCCTTCTTTGACTATCGCTATTGGTTTGGCCTTGGCTAATTTTGAGGAGTAAACAACAATATTAAAATAAATAAAAAATAAAATTAAAAAAGTGAGAAAAATAAATCTTAAAGCGAAAAATATCAGTGCGGAAAAAAATAAGCAACAAGGTTTGTCCGGCAATGCTTCCGTTGCGGTCGGATTTTTTATGTTGATTTTAGCGGGATTGTTATACGGGGCGGTATATTACCTGAATGGCAGTCAAGCCAAAAAGATTAAAACTGTTAAAGGGGAAATTGTGGCTATCAAGCGAAGTTTGGATACTAATAAAGATTTTAAAGAGGTATATGATTTTCAAGGTCGTTTGTTGGATGTTGACAAAATTTTAGAAAATAAGGTGGTGGGAATAGATATTTTAAATAAACTTTCAGAAACCACTTTAGGGGAAGTTAAGTTAACCGGTTTGAAAGCGGCAATGAATGGGGGTAATAGTGATCTAAGTATTGCTTTGAATGCCTCGGATTTGGATATGTTATCCAAACAATTGGAGTCTTATAATGTTATTAATTCAAAGAGTCAAGCTAAATTAAAAAACAGTACTTTGAAGGATGATATGTTGGAGGCGGATATTGAGTTGACCATACCGAAAAATAAGGAGACAGTGAAATCAAGAGAGTAGTTTGAGGTTATCTGATTGGCGATTTTGTTTTGATGACTATTGGATGAATTTTATTGCAGGTGGATGAATTTTATTGCAGGTAGGTCGAAGGATAATATTGGAGACGGGGCTTGATTGCTTTTGGGTGAAGTTTTTAAAAAAAGGAGAGAAAATAAAAATAAAAATAATAATTTAAAATTATAAAAATGAATATTAAACTTTTGTTTTTTCCATTTAGTTTGATTATTTTGGTTTGGACATTTGTGTCTTATA
>CAYORE010000074.1:0-20476 GCA_964406325.1 uncultured Bdellovibrionales bacterium
TCTTTTTTACAAAGCTCTTTTCTTAAATCATCATTTTCTTCCCGCATTTTTTGAATACTATCCTCATTTTCATTAACCTGTATCCAAATATTCTTAAGTTCTTCTACCAACTCCTTAATTGTTTCCTGAATTTTTTCGCCAATCTTTTCCAATTCGCTTATTTTTTCTTTACTATCTTTAATATTATCATCTACTTCCTCTTTTAATTTCTCCAAAGTCAATTCACTCGTCTTTGTTTGTAGTCGCAATTCCTCAATCACATTACTTCCTTGATCAATTATTACACCGTTTTCGGTTATATAACCACCACCCAATAATTTGTTAATGTCCTTGGTTAAAGTTTCCATTTCTATTTGCAAAGTCTTTCCCGTTTCCACATTAGTTGAATTATACCACCATAATCCATCTTTGTTGTGAGGAGATAATTGGGTAGAGTTTCCATTCTCATCAAGAGCATACAATTCTCCATTGTTGGTATAAATACCGGCAAATCCTTGGGAAGCGGTCGGAATAGAAGTTCCGTCAAGCATTATTGCTCCCCCAACAGTTATTGTATATTCCGGATTGGAAATATTCACTCCCAAATTACCTTCATTGCTCAAAACCATCTTAGTTGTTGCCGCTCCGGTTCCGTTTTCTGTCGTCAAAAAATTTAATTGTGTACCATGACCACTACCGGTCCAATCTTCAGTAGCCTCCATGGTTATACCGGCCGAGTAAGCCACCATGGAATTACCATCATAACCTCCTGTCATTAATCCGCCCATTGGCATTCCATCTGTTAAAGCCGACGGAGCATCTTCTGTTCCCCTCGCTCTATGTAAATATATTCCGGATGGAATCCCTCCATCAGCATAAGTCGCCAACTCCAAAGATCCCTCGGTCAAAGCGCTTCCATCTCCCACTACTGTCAACTTATAAGTGGGGTTATCGGTATTTATTCCCAAATTACCGGCATTATTTAAAACCATCTTTTCCGAAGATCCTATTGCGTTGCTGTTAGTTGTTAAAAATACCAGTTTGGTTGGTATATTATTAGTAGCCGGAGCACCATCCACCCTAATAGACAGTCCTCCACTGGTAATATACCTTGTTCCATCATAAGCTATTGATGATATTTCTCCAATCTCGTCCCCATCCTGCACAGAAGATTCATTTCCAACAGTTCCTCTTGCTTTTGTAAAAGCAATTCTAGCTGGATAATCATCGTTTCCAATATGCATTAAATTTATTCCCGCCATATCTACATCGTCTTGGTTTACAGTTATTTTAGCATGAGATGTTCCAAAAACCGCTACATCAAAATCACTTGTTTCCGTATCAACGGTCAATAGTCCATTGTCTTTTAACAACATCCTCTGGCTTCCACCGGTATCAAACCGAATCATATCTTCATCGGCACTTTCCTCCACTTGAATTCCTGTATCACCATCCGTATCCCAAAGCGCACCTAAATCACCCTCCTCTAACAATCTAACCCAACCATTTGTTGTATTATCATTAACATTCTTAATATACAAATCACCATGCACACCATCAATGGCAATATCTCCTCTATCAGCAGTTATATTCCCTTCTGGATTTGTATTGGTTTCAAAAAACGCTGAATATCCGGTTGTATTATGTAAGATAAATAATTCTTTATCAACTCCGGAATCCCCTCTAACATGCAAGGCCGCTTGAGGATTAGTTAAACCTATTCCAACCACTCCTACACCATTATTTCCATTAACCACAAAGTGTATTCCGTTATTATTTTCTGCCTGAATTAATCTATGCAAAGTTGAAGCTCCGGCATTAACAACCAAATGTGCAGCTTCCCCCCCATTACTGGTTCCTCTGGCCACTAAGGCTGAATTTGTTTGTATATTTCCTCCAACCACATCTAAACTTGTAGCCGGAGCAGTTGTTCCAATACCTAATCTCTTATTGGCATTATCCCAAAAAAAGTTGGTATTATCTTGAGAGAGCAATCCTCCCGTTCCGGCAAATAATACCGAACCTTCCACTAAATCGGAAATAGTCAAAGTTTCTCCGGTATTTAATAAAACATCATCTCCGACAGTCGCTGGTGAAAGATTTGTTCCGGTTTTTATCCAAGGACTGGAACCACCGGCAACACTTCCCCAACTAAGATTTCCCGCCCCATCTGTTTGTAATACCTGTCCACTTGTTCCATCGGCAACAGGCAATGTCCAAATTGTATTGGCACTTACATCTGTTGGAGCTTTGAAACCAACATATTCATTTTGACCACCGGTATATTCATAAAATCTCATCGCTCCACCATATAATTCCAACGAATCTGTATCTGTATTTAACCCGAAAGCTAAATGATCATATGCCCAATCCCAATCCCCAAAAGTCACTATTAAATTATCATTTGCCAAAGATCCTTTGGCTCTAAAAATATTTTCACCATCCTCATCTCTAAAAGTGGCAATATTATAATAATTTGCATCACCGGCAACTGAAAAAATAGACGCTTCATGTGTTCCCGGTCCAACTTGCAACATAGAATCTAAGCTTGCCCAAGAATCTTTGTTAACAGCAACACGCCCTTGATTATCAATAATCACCCTTTCTGTTCCGGCAGTTTGCATTCGCAAATAATCTTCATCCGGATTTGCCTCCGCTTGAACACCCGTATCGGCGTCGGTATCAAAAATAGAATTACCGACCCTACTGTCTACATAGGCCTTGTCAACCAAAGAACGACTCGTATAATTAGCGGAGTAATCTGCTTCGTAAGAAGCAATGTTATTAAACACCGATAATCCATTCTTATAAATAATTAAAGCATCTGAACGATTATTACTGTCATAACCGTTACTTACCACAAATAATCTATCATCGGCATCCCAAGCAGAAACCGAATTTGGAGTATATGAAGTTCCGTAAGGGGTACCTACCGTTATTTCATTAAAAGAATATGCAGTTGTACCTCCAATAGCGACCGAATCATTTCCCAAGGCATGTGCCCCATTTCCAATAGCTGCCGCTCTCACTCCGCTGGCCTCCCCGGAATTACCAATTATTATTGACCCAAATGAAGTTGCTTGATTATATTGTCCGGCCACAAAAGAGGCAAACCCCGAAGCAATATTTCCCCGACCAAAAGCCGTTGAATAATTTCCCACATTAGCATCATCCCACTCTGTCCCTCCGGCTTGCCCGGCCCTAAAAGCACCCTTACTTTTATCAAAAAACATTCTATTTGCCTCCGTAGAATAATCCAAAGTGCTAGAGCCAAATACAAAATCATCTGTTGCAACACTACTGGTTGATCCGCCATTATAAATAGTACCACCATCATTAACAAAAACCATTGCTTCATCAACATATTCCTTATCTACCAAAGATCTATTGGTATAATTAGCGGAGTAATCCGCTTCATATTCTATACCAACCTGTGCAGTGCCTGTTCTATAATCATCTATTTTGGCACTTCCCGTTCCACCATTAAAATTAAAAGTCAACATATTTTCAGTTCCAAATACAAAATCAAAACCGGAATGCGCAACCGTTCTTAATTGTCCACCATCATCTTCAATTTCTCCCGCCCCCATATTAGCATAAACATATCCATCAACCGCTAATGATTGATCCACAACATCTTGAAAAGTTGGAGAACTACTACTTATTGCACCATCCACATATGCCTTATCCACCAATGTTCTATCAACAAAAGTCGCCGACAAATCTGAGGTATAACGAAATCCTTCATTATCAGCCACTACTACCGGTTGCAAATCAGTATAAGAATTACCCGTCACAAAATGAATTTCTTGAGAAGAGGAAGCGGTACCGATAACAAGATTTTTATCAGTTAAAACAGCACCGTTATCTTGCAATTCCGGAATCCAAAAACTTGCCCCGTATTTTCCAATGTACATATTGTTTGTATAATCCGCTCCCGAGCCTTTTAATTCAATAATCGCTCCCGCCCCATTGCCGGTGTCATTATTATTTCTAACCATAAACTGCGTATAGCTATTGGAATCTTCTTGTACATATACTTGTCGCACACTATTGTTTTTTGGCTGAATTCTTTCTCCTCCGTTAACAATCTCCCACATCAACTGTTCATCAACATACCTTTTGTTTGGTATATCATCATCATCCAACACTAAATTTTCATAATCTATTGTATCTCCGACATTTAAAGTACCGTCATTTTCAATAATCAATCTTTTCAAAGCGGTTGTTGTACCATTGGCAGAAGTAAAAAATTGCATTTCTCCCCCTCGCGCCGTATTAGTCCAGCTTTCCGTAGCTATGGCCCTTAAATAATTATATGCAGCATAAGGATTACTTCCACTATTACCGATAAAACTGATTTGTCCCAAAATATCTTCCGCCGCAACGGCTTGTTCTGCCGCACTGTTATTTTTTGCTCTATACAATTGTAATTCCGGATATCTTGTATCACTGGCCAAACCGATGAATTCAATTGAATCCCTACTATTTGTTCCATCGGACATTAAACTTAAATGTGCTCCATGATGTAAATTATGAGTTCTATCCAAATACATATGCCCAATTTCTGTCATTAAAAGCTGAGCATTGGTCGCGTCAACATTCGCCCCTTGTCCAATATAGAAAAATCCTGCTTGAACATTATCCGCCTCATCCTGTCCAATAGCCCAATTAAATCCTTGGTCTCTTCCCTCTAATATTATTTTTGGATCAACAGCATCCTGAGATATTTTTAAATTACCATCATAAACTGTCAATTTATCCGAAGGGGTGCTTGTCCCAATGCCAACTAAATCATTTAGGTCCCCTTGATAAATATATCCGTTAACAGCATCTCGTTCCCAAGGAGAAGCGGAGGCTATTTGAGCATTAACATAACCAATAGTGGCAATTGCCAAGTCAACATTACCACTTGGTTGTTGTGTTAAAACCGCCCCGTCTATTGGAGCATTGATTGTCATAGAACCATTTTTCAAAATCGTTAAAGCATTGCTCCTGTCGGCATTCTGCCAACTGGTGCCATTCCCAATAACAAAAAGTTGATCTGTATCTACCCAGTTTGTCAAACTCTGACCGGAAACATTTTCATTAAACCTTCCGATAGCCGTCATATAATTTGAGTTAGCCAAAACATCCCCGATCGCCGTAGCATTTTCCGCACTGGCTTCCGAATAATACCCAATGGCCGTTGAATGTGCTCCACTGGCAGTATTATGCGAACCCCAAGCTGTAGCATACTGTCCGCTGGCGGTATTTTGTCCTCCCCAAGCTGTGGCATATCTTCCGCTAACGGTATTCTGATAACCGAAGGCTGTAGCATACTGTTGACTGGCGGTATTCTGATAACCGAAAGCTGTAGCCAATTCTCCACTGGCCACGCTGTCCCTTCCCCAAGAAGTGGCATAATCACCACTCGCTCTGGTATTACGCCCCCAAGCAGTCGCTTCGTCTTGACTGGCTATATTATCCAATCCCCAAGCCATTGCTCTTCTGTCGGTTGCTTGATTTGTTTGTCCAAACACAGTGCTAGCATATCCACTGGCAGTATTATGATACCCTCCGGCTACACTGTAACTGCTGGTTATCGTATTATATCTTCCCAAAGCAACAGAATAAACATCATTTATATCATTATTACCACCCAAGGCAGTAGAATAATTTCCGCTAACTATATTATATCGTCCGGAAGAAAAAACACCTAAACCAACATTGGCATCATCCCATTCATTACTGCCGGCAGTACCTATTAATAAAGAATATTTATCATCCCTAAACAATAAGCCTTCTATACCTCCCGGATTTAACAAACTGACTGGTTCAAAATCAGACACCAAAAAATTCCCGGCATTATCAATTTCCACTCGTTGTAGGCCGGATGTATCAAACCGAATTATATCTTCATCAGCACTTTCCTCCACCTGAATTCCCGTATCTGTATCTGCATCCCATAAAGAACCGGCTGATAAACTGCTGGCATCCACCCAATCAACTCCGTTTCCCGTTGCACTCAATAACTGCCCGGCTGTTCCCACTTCATCATTAGTATCATGTAAAAGAATATTGCCAATACCAATAGCCGCCCTCAAAACTATATTACCCGAATTAACTGTTGTAATATTAATATCTTCTCCATCAGTATATAATCTTTTGGCCGTAAAGGCATAAGGGTGACTAGACAAAGGAACTCTTGGAGTAGCTTCCGCATCCCCACCTATTTTAACTCCCAGATAATATTCTTGAGTAAAGTCAAGATAAGCGGGAAAAGGAACACAACTACCCAAATGTTGAGCAAAAATTCCATCCGCCCCCGGTGTTATCTGAGCACACCCCCCGGAACCGTCATAAGTTTCTGTCCACAACAATGGACCGGATGCGCTGGGAGTATCTGTGGGAGAGCCATTAGTTGGATGGGAATAAAGAGAAAATTGAATTGTTGTGGGAGTTGTAATTGGATTACCGGCAGAATCTCTTAATCTCCCCTGATAATTAACAAAATCCGGAATTTGTGCCTGAGAAAAGTAAGCGTAAAACAAAAACACCAAAACTCCCAGAATTAAAAAAATCCCCGGTTTAACTATTCGTCGCAAATTATATTTTACTTTTTGTTTTTTCACAGCGTTTTTTAATTTCTCAATTATTTTTATTTTAGTAATAACTAAATCTACTTGGGACTGCTCCTGATTTATAATTTTAAAGTAATAAAAAAAGTGATTTGTGCTTTCGCACAGAATCACCCGAAGTCCCCCTTGACTTATATCTATATTATAGCAGATTTAAAGACAATTGTCAATTTTTCAAAAATTACCCAAAGTTATTATCTATTTAAGTTATCCACAAGAATTTTTGCTTAAACAGAGCCGTTTTTTAAGTTATCAACAACCAAACTGTGGATAATTACCAATCAACCTTCTCTATTTTGTCTTTATTCTTTTTTATTATTACTCCTTCGCAAAGCCTTTTTGTCCTTTTTTGCAACAACCCTCTTTTTTCTACCTCCATTCTTTTTACCGCCTCTTTTAGCCAAACAATACCTTCTTTTCAATTCCTCTTTTTCTGTTTTACTTAACCCTTTGGTACAAAATATTTGCTTTAATCTTTTGTACTTATAAATCACTATTAATAATAGAACAATTAATAAAGCAATAATCAAACAACACCACAAGGAACAAATTCTAAAACGACTCACTTTAAATTTACCCAACGGTTTTGTTTTAATAATGTAATTATCCTCTGACATTGTTACCGCCGACACTTTATGAATACCGTTAGTAAAAATATTCGCAGTTGTTATTCGCCATCGTCCATTATCGTCAGCTACTCCGGTTACAATAATCGGGTCTGATTCAATCATTAAAGTTACTTGCACATTTGGCAAAGACACACCCTCAAAAACAACTTTTTCATCTGTTACTGTCACCAAAACCTGTTTTTCTCCACCAACTATTGCTGTCTGTAAATTATCAGTCAACGAACGATTTCCGATATGTATATCCACATCATTAATCTCCTCTAATTTAATATTATCCAACTGAGCTGTTGTCACCTTTGATTTAGCCGGCAACCACTTGGTTATGACATTACCACCCATTATCTTGTTTACCACCGTACACTCCTTATATTTTGTTATCACCTCAGTCTCCTCTTCGCAATCATCACACTCTTCACACTCTTCGCAAACCGGGCAAGGATTACAAATTGGACAGGACCCATTTACTCCCGTCGCTAGTCCAAAAGATACCTGCTGAGCGCCATTTCCACTAAAATCCCGTGCATTTACTATAACTTCCAATGCATAGTCCACAGAAAAATCAGTCGCTGGATCAACGGTAATAAAATAATCCGCCGGCGTTCCGGTGTAAGAAAAAGTATTTGCCCCTCCGGCAGTATATTCAATACCATCAACAATGGCGGAAACCGTATTAATATCCACTCCCACCCCACTATCTGTACAATGAAAGGTAATATCATCTGCTGTCCCCATATTAACAATATTGGGAGTTGGTGTAAAAAGCGTACAAACCGGACCCTGCGTGTCCGCTGTGGTAAAGGTATATGTATTTTGTTGATGATTTATTGTCGGACAACCGTAATCATCAACATCAACCACTACCGTAACTGTCGTATTTTCCGGAAAATCAGTGTTCGGATCAATACTGATAGCATAATCAAATACATTTCCGTAATCATTTGTAGCCAAAGGTGTTGCCGTTAATTCTGCGCTGGCGGTTGTGTAAGTTTGACTACCCCAACCGGAAGCGGAAATTGTAACGCTCAAAGTGGAAATATTTACTCCCGTTCCGGCATAACCACCGGGATTAGCTAAATCATGAAGATTAAACTCAATATTTGATCCGGTAGCAATATTCACCGCTCCGGCACCGGGATTTCTATTATAAACTTCCGGTGCATCATTGTCCGGCTCGGTATCAAAACTATAGATATAATTATTTAAACTGTGTACGGTGGGATTTCCCAAATCAGAAACGGAAATATCTTGAGTATAGTGTTCACAATACCATAAATTATGACTGGGATTTAAAGTAACATCACAATAAGGAACTCTATTGGCATTGGTAGTTTGACAAGAATGAGAAATTTGCCCGCTACCGACAGTATAACTTGTTGTTCCCCAATTCGCTCCCGTTAAAACATCCGTTAAAGAGCTAAAATCAACTCCGGCATCATCATCATTTAAACGATATAATAAGTTGGTCACTACTGAAACATTGGTTGCTCCGTTAGCGGGATTTTCATTGTTCACATAAGGCGTATCATCATCATCGGCAAAATGCAAAGTATAACTATCCGCTTGTTCCAAAATATCATTTCCCGTACCCGTTTCCGCCAAATTGGTATCTGTTGTGTTTCCCGGTGTAAATTCAAAGTCCAGATCATAATTACCGGCACCATCTAAAACGATAAAATAAAAATAGGCAAACCTCCCATTGCCATTATAAGAATTGCCCGGATTATCATATGCTCCTAAGGTAATTTTATTGGTAGTTACATGATTATTGGTATAGTTGTCATATTGCGTTCCGGTATAAATCGTTGTTGCCGGCGTAGAGCAATCGCTGTTAACAATGCTTATTCTGGAATTATCATAATTTATTTCCAAGTCTGCCCCTCCGGTATTGTGTCCATCTGTATCTAACATCACATCCGCTCTAACACATCGTCCATGATAAAACTCATTACCACTTCCTCCTTGTCCCTCCGGAACACTAAAAGAAAAAGATGTTACCGCCAAAGCGGAATGAACACCAACAAACAACCACCCTATCATCAATAAACTTTTCAACAACAATTTAATTTCTTTTTTCATTTTATTATTATTTTTATTTAAGGTTTAAACACTGTCTAAAATGAGACACGACTCTACTCAGAAGCAACTTCCAAACGAAAAACACCTGTCTCCAACAATTTAAATCCCAATTTTTGATACAACCTTCTGGCAACTTCTCTTTTGGGATTACTGGTCAATTCTACTGCAAAAACTTTTTGCTCCTTAGCTTTAGATAACAATTTATTTATCAATTCAGTTCCCAATCCCCGCTTCCGATATTTTTCATCAACAACAACATCTTCAATTACACCAACATAACCTTTGGTTGGTACAAACCGTAATGTTAAAGCGGCAAAACCAACCAACTTTCCGTCATCTTCAATAACATAACAAAATAAATTAGGCACCGCCAACATCTTTTTTACATCAATTTTCACCTCCCTGGAAGTTAATTGCCCAAAAAGCTTTACCAACTCTCCCTCCTTATCTCCTTGATTAAGTCTTCTGATTTTCATTTTGTTGATATTATTAATACTTAGCCAACTGGCGAAAATCGGAGCTTGGAAGCAGTCCCCTATTAACCACTAAAACCTAAAACACTCTTTAATCACCGATTACCGCATAATTATTCACTGTTTTAGTCATATCCAAAGAGTTCACTTGCCCATTTTCATCAACATCCGCCCTTTCGTCAGAAACTCCAGTATCATTAATTGCCCACCGAGAAGTCAAATAAGTAACATCCACTGAATTAACCATATTGTCTCCATCCGGATAAGAGCCGTTAGTATATACATCTCCGCATAATAATTTATCCGTTCCTCCGGCGGTAAAATCAACGGCATTTGTTCCACTCGTTAACACTACTCCATTTACTCGCTTTCTTAAATGAGCATACCCTTTCACAGCCAAATCATAAACGCCGGGAGAAACACCCGTCAAAACCAAGCCGGCATAATGTCCGCTATTATCAGTATCATAATAAGAATAAGTCTGAATTGGCACACTGCCTCCCGTATTATAAACATAAATCAATACTCTGGTAGAATCATTGGGATTCGGTAAAGGAGGGGTTGAAATTCTTTTTTCCGGAATTACCGTAAAATCCAACACCACCTCTCCATCTCTGGGATACAAATGCCCATGACGAATATTATAATTAGCACTCGTTGAAACATCAACAGTAACATCCCCCACCTGTTGTTCACTTAAATTATAATTACCGGAACCGGCCTCTCTTCCTCCGGAATTTCCCGCATTCAAAGGGTCTAACTGATAATTAGCTGAAGAAATAGCCCAAACAATTCCCGGTAAAATTATTAAAAATATCAAAACATATAAATTTTTTTTCATACTATACATCCTACCTATTCAAAAAATTATTCTTTCTATAAATTATAGCATATTTTTACGCTTCACGAAATCACCAAACTTTTTTATCCTTTACTTTCCTCTTAAAATAAGTTAAACTAAAGAACCAATAAAATAGTCACGCTTTAATATTTCTATACATATTCAAATTTTCAATAAAACAAAATGAAACTATCAATTATCATTGTTAATTACAACAGTAAAAAATCACTTCTTTATTGTCTATCAAGCATCAATAGATTTTTATATTCAAATTCAGAATTAAAAAAAGATTTTGAGGTAATTATTGTTAACAACGAAAATCATCCTTTGCAACTACCAATCCGCTATCCGTTTGTAAATGCGAAAATTATTGAAGTCGGTAAAAATGTTGGTTTTGGCGTCGCCGCCAATCTGGGAACCATAATGGCCCAAGGAAAATATTTTTTATTTTTAAATCCCGATACAATTTTTCTTGACCAATCCTTGCCCCAAGCTTTAAATTATTTGGAAAAACATCCCTCTGTCGGTGCTTTGGGGTTAAGTGTCATCAACAAAAGACGCAAAGCTCCGGAAAACTGGAGTTGTGGTAAAAAAACAACCTGGGGAAGTATTTTGTTCCGCAATACCATCAATAAGCCCTGGAACAAAAAAGTACCTCAAAGAGTTGATTGGTCATCCGCCGCCGGACTAATTGTTCGCAAGGAAGCTTTCAAAAAAATCAAAGGTTTTGATAAAAAATTTTTTATGTATTTTGAAGATCAAGATCTTTGTTTACGATTAAAAAAAGCCGATTTCCAAATCATACATTTTCCTCAAAGCAAAATTTTACATTTAAATGGACAAAGCTGGCATAATGAAAAAGAGCAAAAAAGACAATACCGCAAATCTCAACTCTATTTTTTTAAAAAACACAATACTCCTGTCGGTTATCTCACCTTAAAAAGCATTTATAAAATTATCTCCGGTTTTCCTTTTTAGGGACTGTTTCCAAATCCCGTTTTTGATGAATTTTTTAATTCTTGACCGGCGTATGCTAATCTTAACCGGCAGATGCTCAATTTTGACCAACAAATATCGTCAATCTTGCAAATCAAGATTTTTAACATTAAATCATTTAAAATTCCCGACCGGCGAATGCTGGTTAAAATTCTTAACCGGCGTATTAATAAGTTTTTTCAAAAAGTCATAAATTGAAGAAAATTAGCAAAAATTGGGGTTTGGAAGCAATTCCATTACCGAAAAACCGACAATCCTTAAAAATAAAATAATTCCTATGCCTCTTTATCAAAAATTACTTCTCATTTTAATATTCTTTATTCCCTTCTCCTTTGCCCTTTCTCCCACCAAAGGCGTTGATTTAAATATCCTCAAAATACTTATTCCTCTTCTCTTCCTACTTTGGCTTGCCCACTCTTTAATTACCAAAAAAGTACTTTTGGACAACCGCCCTCGCTTTTGGCTACTTATCACCTTCTTTCTTTTGGTTTTTCTTTCCTTTTTTTGGACAATCGCTCCCACCAACGCTTTAAGAAAAATATTATTTTTCTTAACTACCCTCCCTCTTTATTTTACTTTTTACCAAGCCCAACAATCACCGGTTTTTATCAAAAAATTCTTTTCTGTTCTCTCTTTTAGCGTTTTTTTGTCATCGCTACTCGCCCTCATTCCTTTTGCTCTCCAATTTATAATCGGATTAAACCCCGTTTTAAATTTTCTTCGTCAATTTATTGCTCCTTTTTTTCTCGGACACTCTTTGGCAAACTTGGTCAATCAATACTCCAGCTGGCTGGTCAACATCTCCGGACAAACCATCCTTCGCACCTTTGGCGCTTTTCCGGATCCGCATCTTTTCTCTCTTTATCTCAGCTTCTCCCTTCCCCTCATTTTTTATTTTTACCTTATCACCAAACAAAAAAAATATTTTTTATATATTTTTACCATCTTAATGGCAATTTTATTTAGCTTCTCTCGCGCCGCCTACCTCTCTCTGTTGGCCGGTGGATTTTTTTTATTTCTCACCTCCCGACCCGGTCAATTAATTAAACAAAAAATCTTTTCTTTTTATTTGTTGTTCAATTTGATTTTATTTTTACTGATAATTCCCAACCCCATTTTTTCCCGTTTCACCTCCTCTTTTAATTTACAAGAAGGTTCCAATAGTGGTAGAATGGAAATGTGGCTCACAGCCCTACAAATCATCAATCAACACCCTCTTTTAGGGATTGGCTTGGGAGGATTGGCCGAATACATTGATTCTTCTTTTGGGATTCGTAACCCTATCTATGCTCACAATCTGTTTCTTGATTTCGGCGCGGAAACGGGAATATTCGCTATGCTTATTTTATTTTTGTTAATTTTATCTCCCCTAATTCTTTTTCTGAAAAATTTTATTCAAACCAAACAAATCCCCTTCCTTCAATCGAAAAATATTCAGGAAAATTTACTTTTACAAAAAATTCTCGCCACTGCCTTTTTAATTTTTTTCATCCACTCCCTCTTTGAAACTCCGTTTTTTTCCATCAGGGTTTTTCCTTTATTTCTAATGTTCTTATCGCTTAAGACAACAGTCACCGACTAACACTAATTACCCACTGGTCATTAATCAATAACTAATTACCGCCAAAACCCAAAAACAACCTCTCTAAATGATTTTTATTGTTTTTTATATGAAAAAATTTTTCTCTCCAATTATTACCACCCCCCTTATTTTCTTTCTCTTATCGAGTTATTTGCTCATCTTTCAAATAACTGACGGCATTAGTTTTAATTTTTTGGAAGTATTGCTGACAACAGCCCTACTCAATAACTTTTATTTATTGTATCCACACTCTTCCTTAAAAAAATTTTGGTCCGATTCTAAAAAAATATCCCTTCCTTTAATTCTTATCATTGTTGGTTTTTCCCTCAGCTACATCTACAATCAACAACTAACTAACTGGCAAAATTGGTCTGATGGACTGGGAAAATTATTAGACTTGATAATTCTGCCAATTATCTTTGGCTATAGCGTCCATCTTATTTCCAAACAAGACTTTTTACAAAACAATTCCCTCAACGACAAAACCACCCCCCCTCTTCTTAAAATATTCTCCCTTCTTCCCTTGGGAATGACTGCCACCATCAGCTACTTTTTTTCCGCCACCCTTATCGCTCTACTGGGAACATTTGCCATTCTCACTAGCCACCTTACCTTTGACAATCGCCTTGCTCTTTTCTTTCAATCGCCCAACCAGCTGGCAATATTTTTGTCTCCGGCTTTGATTATCGGAATATCTTTTCTTTTTTCCCAATTTAATCAAACACTTCTTCACTCTCTAAAGCACTATTGGCTACTATATTTTTCCTTACTGCTTCTCTCTCTTGATATTTTCTTCACTAAATCACTTGGGTCTTGGCTATCCCTCACTTTCATCATCCTGCTTTTATCATCCTATCACACCATTATTACCAACAAAACTTTCTCTTTCTTGTTGATTTTTCTTCAAAGACACACTTTTTCAATTATTTTTTTATTGTTGTTGTCAAACTTGATATTCATTGTTAACACCGATTTGTTTTTAACTTTTCAAAACTACCGCCCTCATATTCCTCCCACTTCTTCCGATTCTCGTTTAACAATTTATCAGGTTGATCAAAAAATACTTTCCAACCACTGGCTATTGGGTGTTGGAATTGGTAATTTCCAAAGAACTTACCTTCGTTATCAAAAATACTTTCCCGCCTATCCTCAATGGGCGGTTCCCCATGCTCACAACAATTTAATTCATTTCTGGCTTGAGGGCGGACTTTTATCCGGACTCGGACTATTATTTATTTATCTGCAAATTATCAACCCTCGTCTGCCCCAAAAAACCCTTCCCCTTCAAACAACCCCCAAACAAAAAAATTCTTCTCCGCCCTCTCTTCCTCAACTTTCTATGCCTCAACTAACCCTGCTTTATTTCATTATTCACGGTCTCATAGATACCACCATTTGGACTCCCGCCACCGCTACTTTCTTTTGGTTTACGGTCATTTATTACCTTAACGCCGATTAAAAAACTCTTTTAAATTACAAAAGGGACTGCTCCCCAGTCCCGTTTTTGATGAATTTTTCTAATTCTTAACCGGCGAATGCTGGTCTTAACCGGCGAATGCTGGCCTTGACCGGCGAATACTTGACATCATCATAAACCAAACTTTTAACATTTCAAATTAAATCATTTGAAATTGATTTAAAATTGATTTAAAATTCTTGACCAGCGAATGCTGGTTTTAACCGGCGTATTGATAAGTTTTTTCAAAAAGTCATAAATTAAAGAAGGTTAGCAAAAGTCCAAATCCGGAAGCAATTCCCTATAGCTTCAACCGCCACAAACTGCCATCCCGCCTTGCCCTAAAAAACAAAAACTTTTCTTCCGGATCCAATACCAAATCCTCCGCATCAATCACGCTGGGAATTTTTTCCAAATCTATCAATCTCTTTTTTTCACCGGTTTGAGTATTTATTTTCCAGAAAGTATCCGCTGAATTAAAAATCTGCTCATCCCACGCATTGGGCAACATCACATCCAAAGGAGCTCCTCCAATCATTGCACAATAAACATTAACATTATCTTTAGACCAAACACATTTTTTCACCGTCGTAGCAAAAGACAATCCCTTTGTTTCTCCACCATCCTTATTCATCACCGCCAAAACCAACTGATTTCCCGACTCTTCTTTGGTAAAAGAAGTTAAAATTTTCTGTCCGTTCGGAGACCACAAATAATCCGCTCCGAATTGACCGCCATATTCCCTTTCTTCACCGCCATTCAAATCCATACAAAACAATTTTCCTTTTATTCTGGCATCCGGTGTTGGTAAATAACACATTCGTTCCGTTTGGGGTTGCAAATTCAAATCAATCTTCCGGTAAGGCACACTGTCCACCACCAACTGACCATTTTCACCCTTCAAGTCCGCTATTTTAATTCTTCGTTGATGAGTTTCCGGATTGTAATATTTATAAATTACCCTGTCACCATCTTTATTAAAAATGGCAATGTCAATATCATAACGAAATTTATTTGTTAAATTATTATTCAAATCATAAATATAATAATCACCCGTGTCATTCACAATCGCCCTATCCGCTTTTTTCGACCACAACCAACTCCTCACCTCTCCGAAAGGATATTTACTAACGGCACTTTTCTTTCCGGTGAAGGGGTCCACAGTTAAAATGCTCTGTTGTTCATAAAACATTACCAAATTGGTTTCCGGCTTAATAGTTGGACCAAACACCTCTCCCTCCGCCAGCTTAATCATTCTTCCATCTTTCTTGGCAACACCACTCCCCGACACATCTTCTCTTTGTGTTTTGTCATTATCTTTTTTTGTAACTTCTTCTACTTTCTTGTTTTTGGTAGAATTAACCATTTGTTGCTTTCCGAAAAACATCACTCCCAACATTATTAAAGCCAAAATAAAAACAGCTACTACACCCATTAATAATATCTTTTGTTTTGTTAAACCAATTTCTTTCATAATTTAAATATAATTAATTATTTTTCTAAAACGGCTGTGATTTTCCACTTTTTATCTTAACAAATTATTCACAAATCATCTTTATTTCCTTTTTTTAAAAAGTTTCTAAAAACATTCTTTCCTTCCTTTTTAAAAAACAACCATCCAACAGTCCAAATACAACCACTTTTACAATCCGGTCATACAACAAATCGAATTGGCACACTGCTTACCATTGGTCACCCTGTATCCACCGGCCGGACAATCCGTCCCTCCACCGGAACAGGTTCCAACAAAACCCTCTCCCACCGATTTCATTGGCCCACAGGGCTCTCCCGGTTTAGCCAAATCAATCGTATGACATCCACCATTATTTTGCCCCGACCAACCCTCGTCCAAAGGACAAAAATCTTTTTTATACACACACTGATCATTTATACAAACTTTATCACCATTACAAGGAATGCTCTCATAGTAAGGATTGTTACTCTGCGAACAAATATTAACATCCGGATTGCCGTCTCCAACCCAATTCACATACTCCGGACCTTGCATATTCAAACCGGTTCCAATTAAATCGGGATTAATTACAAACAAAATTAACCAGGCCAACAAAGCCATAACCAGACCCACTAAAGCATTGGTGATAATATCTTTAGCGTTAGTCATCTTGGCAACATTGCCGGCCGAACTGACAATATACATAAACGCTCCCACCGCCACCATTACTACCGCTAAAATAGCCACTATGGCAATCCCGAACTTATATAACCCCTCCAAATAGCCCTGCAAAGTGGTAATATTTTCTTGTCCGGGAATTTTTTCATGAAGTGCATATTCCGCCCAAGCAACTTTTTGCCAAAGCAAAAAGACAACCGGCAACAACCATTTTAATATACTCACTTTATTTTTACCATCAAATATTCTCATAAAAAAGTCTGTTTATTTTTTATCTCTCCATATTTTACCAAACCCTTCCTCTTATCATCCAAATCATTGTCATTCCCACCAAAACAAAACTGATTGCCAGTCTGAGCGTAAAAATCAAATAGTCCGGAGCATTTTTAACGGTTAAGGCAAAAAATTTATTTTTAGCTCTTTTTAAAAGTCCTTGTCTTGTCCCGGTCGCCGACTGTCCGGTAATCCGACGATACTCTTCTCTGGTTATATTTCTCACTTTCACATTTAAATCATTCACTAATTCATTTACCGGCTTTATCCCAAATGCTTGCCATAAAGATTTTTTATAATCATCATCAAAATTAATCACCGTTCTAATTCTTAAATCTTCCACACTGTTTGGTTCACCCAAAAAACGAATCGGTTGAAACGCCAACCTGGCTGAAGCGGTATTGGCACTAATTCCTTGCTTCAAGTCGTCATTAACAAACGCTTTGAAATTAATTTTATATTGTTCCAAGGCCTGCTCTAAATAATTAGGCACCACCGTAAATACTATCTGATTATCTACCGGCCGATATTCTCCGGCAACCCCCGGAGTAAGAGAATTGCTATCCCAACTGGCCAAATTCCACCACAACTGCCTTCCGGAAAAAATACTCTTTCTACCGTCAATTCCACTAAAAGCTCTTTTAATGGTCTCGCCCAAAGTCATTTCCGCCGGATCAATAATAGCCGCCATCGGATTATGAATGGAAAAAACCCTTTCTTCTATCATATTATTATCCTCCCACTTTCCTTCTTCATCCGCTCTTTCCGCTGTTACCGTAATTCTTCCCAAAGAATTCTCTGTTCCCACAATCGGAAAAAATACCCGTGAAGAATTTACCTCTGTATTTACTGTTTCATTAAAGGATGGTTGAATCGTTTTTCCATTCAATTTCCAAGCTACCGCTCCGGCCACTCCTTCCACTTCCGCCATTAAAACTTGATATGGAAAAACGGGACACACCTTTTTATACAACCCCGTACTACAAATTTTTAAATCTGCCTGCCAACCTCCATTGCCATCCGGCATCGCACTATACAAATTAATTTTCAAATTATTTCTCGTAACTTCAATTAGCTTACTGGCCACATAGGCATACTTATTGGGAAACTGCCTGGGCGTTCCATAATTTTCCCTCTTATCTTCAGAGAAAATCTGTTGCTCATACTCACCATTCACCCCCGGCGAACTCATCACTGCATTTTGATGTCGTTTCACCACCACTCCTACTTTTAACAAAGAACGGTTGCCGGCAAAAATTCCTTCTGTCGGATAAAAGCCCACATCCCTCACTCCAAGACCCTCCTTAAAACTCTTCCATTTCACTTCATTGGTTACCTCATGACAAGTATCAAAATCATCCGGTTCACATCGCCAAACACTCCATTGGTAATAGAGGTAATCAGGGTTTAAATTCGGATCATCGCCCACCACATCAGCTGAAGCTATAATCATATCCGTTGAATCTCCATAATCCTCCGAAGCATCTCCCTCCGCCGGTTCGGTAAACTGAGGATTTTTCGGAGAAACATTAACCGAAACTTCCAATAATTGCTTACCCCGCTCCACCGGATCATACAATTTTAAATACTGAAAACCAATATCGTCATCATTATCACACCAATCATTGTCCGCTTCTTCCATCTTGTTTTCCGAACAAATTCCCGGTGCCGCCCACATTATTTTATAATAACCGGTCATATCCCCAAAAGCATCTTCATCATTCTCATCTTTCAGTTGATGTTCCCATAAATCCTTCATGCAATCCGAATAAGCATTATTAGAATCGGTCTCTCTTAAATTCTGACACTCTTCCCGTCTCTCCTTGTACCAATCCTCCGGAGAAGCTGTTGGAGATAAATCCAAATTTTCCTCTTCCCCATCCCAATGTTTATTTTTATATCGTAATCGATCGGTAGCTCCCTCATTAATGGCAATATTGGACATCCCTTCCACTGCCACCGAAACCTTGTCTCCTTTTCTATAAATCCAAGTAAATTCATCCTGTCCTAAACCGGCCAAATCCGCTTCGTCTACCACCCCATCACCATCCGTATCCGGATTTTCCGGATTTGTTCCCCATTCCTCCTCTTCTCCTCTTTCAAAATTACGATCTCCCACTCCATCACCAAAAGCATGTTGACACTTAATAATCAAATCTCGCCCCGAATAAGCAAATACTCCCGTATCCTTATCTCCGGCGTCACCCCCGGGACCAAAATTATGACGATAACAACGAGTTATCCATTGGGAATTAACCACCCCTCTTCCATTTAATGCGGAATTATATCCTCTATCACTCATAGCCTCTTCAAATTGATCAAACTCTGAATACAATAACTCCCCCTTATCATCAAAACATCCCCGAGACACATCTCCGTCCATCATAGACATACTATGCAAACAATCACACTCCTCACAGTCCTCTGCCGCCGCCGTACCATCCTCGCTCTTTTTCCCCACTCCATCATCACCACCGAAAGAAGCATCGTAAGCATCTCTATTGCGATCATCATCTTGCGGTTCTCCAAATAAATCCTTATCATAATTTCCCGCCGCCACCATCCGCATCGCCTCTTTCTTTCCCGCTTCCACATTTGGCTTTTCCTCACCGCTAACCACATCGTGCACAATGTACCAAGTAAAATATAATTTTTCTTTGGAATTCCTAAAGTCTCTCGGAATAGCAAATGCTGTTACCCTTTCCCCCTCTCTGGGATTGGTTGGTGCGAAAACAATATCCACCGAAGGTGCTTTTTGTTTTTTTTGCATTCTCCTAAAAAAATCTTTGTCTATCCCCAATTCATCCTCCGTATGCTTCATTAAATAGCGATAAATATCATAAGTTAAATTTGATCCGGGTGTTGCCAATTGATAAATAGGTGCCATAACTTCACCCATCAATTCCACTAAACTGTTTGTATATTCCGAAGTTCTAAAATTCCATTCTCTGTTCCACCCCACTTCCTCCACCGGTACCGGATCGGCCAAAACCGGCAACGCCTGCCAGGGAAAAATCAAAGCAAAAACAATAGCCAGCATTGCCAATTTTTTCCAAATAACTGTTCTGATTTTCATTCCCTTTTTCATCCTTTATTAATTTTACTAAATTAAAAACTGTTTATGCTCTAAAATATGTTTGCAATCGCCAAAGAACTACCTTAAATGATTGTCTCTAAATTCTATTTTTGATATCATCCTATTCCGGTGATTACAACTCTTAAATATTTCCTTAATAATATTTTAACAATATTATTTTTAAACAAAAAATTATAATCATCTCCCACCTATCTATTAACCCTGCTTCACCAACAACAAACTTCCACTGCCAACTTTCGACTTTATAAACTTTACGAACTCCACAAACTTACGACCGGCGAATGCTCGGTTTAAATCCCAAAAGCCACAGATTGGGAAAAATT
>CAYORE010000075.1:0-15562 GCA_964406325.1 uncultured Bdellovibrionales bacterium
GAGCAAAATCTATCCCTTTAATCGGTGTTCGCCGGTTTTAAGTCAACAATCAGGACTGGTAGTTCTGATAGCGCTTTGTCACAAGTCCGGCTTGTGGAGAATTTAAAATTTAAAATTAGTCTATAAAATTAAAACCGGCATACGCCGGTCAAGACCAGCATTCGCCGGTCAAGAATTTTAAATCAATTTTAAATGATTTAATGTTGAAATGTTAAAAGTTTGGTTCGTAAGGAAGAGTCCGAGTATTTGCCAATGAAGAATTCAAATATTAAAGAAGTTTGCCGATTAGAATGATTAAAGTTACCCCGAAAACAGTCATTAAAGTAGTTACGGTGGTGAAGAGAGTGATGGATACTTTTTCGGAATCTTGAATTAACAAAATAGCCAGTTCGTCCGGCAAGGGTGTGACGGAAATGATAGCTGCCAAAATTGGCAGAATATATATTTTAATAAAACGGGGAGTGTATTTTTTAGTATAAAATCTAATTTTTTTGATAAGAGGTTGTTGACCGATGGTAAACAATTCTTTGTGATAGGATAGACGAAATAAATTATAAGAAATGACATTGCCAATAATCATTCCGGTGGTAGCGATTAGACTGGACAGCCAAAAAGATTGTTCTTTGGATAAAATTAGCAAGACGGCTATGGCCGGACTAAGAGTGAAGCTGTGTGTTAAAAAAGCTCCCGCCAAAAAGGTGCCCCAATAATCCGACTGTTTAATTAATTGTTGAGGAAGAGAATTTTCCGGAAGACAATAAATAACAATCCCCAAAATAATGGAGCAAATCAAGAGGGAGAGTTTTGAGTAGGGTATTGGTAAAATTTCTTTATTCATATTTAAATTGATTACCGGTTACCGACTGGCATTGAAGCAGTCCCTTTATTTCAAATAATTATTTTGCCACAAATAAATCAACAGGACGGCGGTGTCGGTATCCCAAAGAATTTGTTTAGTATCTATCTTTTGCAATAATTCTTCTTTACTTAAAAACAGAACTTCCTCCACAGTGTCATTGTCCGGATTGGAGTGTCGGGATAAGCGGTGGAGATTGGTGGCGATAAAATAATCAACTTTTTCTTCTATGGTGTTGTTAGGTGTTTGGTGGCGATGAAAAAGTTTCCAATTATCAGCTTGATAGCCGGCTTCTTCTTGCAATTCTTCTTGAGCGATTTCCAAAGAGGTTTTATTGTCTTTGTCTTGCCAGCCACTAACCAGCTTAAGGCGAGATTTCTTTTCGTGAAGGCGATATTCTTTTATTAAAAGAAATTTGTCTTGATGTATGGCTATAATTTTTACTCCCGGACGGAGAGTTGCTCGTTCGTATAAATGATTTTGGATATTTTCCGTGGAAAGAGTCAGATATTTTCCTTGGTGGATTATTTTTCGCATATGAGGATGGGAGTTAGCGAGTTTTTTTAATTAAAGTTAGTATTTCAGGAAATTGTTCAATGGAAAAATGCCCTCGGTCAGTGTAGGTTAAAACCTTGGCAGATGGGAGGGCTTTGCTGAATTTAGACAGAGCGTCAAATGTTACAACCGGATCATCTTGAGAGTGGTGTAAATAAATTTGGTCTACCTGTTTTTCAATTAAGGATAAATCGCCTTGATGATTAAAATCTATTAAGTCATAATCTTCGCCCTTTGGAGTTATAGGATCGTTATTGTTGAAAGGTGCTGCCACTAAATGTAGCTGAGAAATTTTAACCGGAAATTTATTTTCTGATAAATATTTTGCCCAAAATATTCCCCCTAAAGACTTTGAAGTTAAAATAATATCATCTTTTAGGTAGGGGAAAAATTTTTCCAACCATATTTTCCACTCGGCATATTTGGCGTTGCGAGGATTAGGCATAGCAGGGGAGATAACTTGATAGTTGTTGCCCAAATCTTTTTGTAGGTGTTTGGTCCAATCAGTTTTTTTCTTTTCAAATTTATTTAAATCAAAAGAGTATTTTTTTAAATATTCAAAATAGAGTTTGTAATTCCTAAAAGTTTCTCCGCCATGAATGTGTAAAATTTGTTGCATAAGTTTATTTTTTACCGTGTAATATTTATTTTCTGAGCCATTAGTCGGATTCGAACCGACGACCTACGCGTTACGAGTGCGTTGCTCTACCAACTGAGCTATAATGGCTTTTTTGGAGGCAGTCCCTTTTTGTTGTTATGAGGATTATCTTTTGGCAACCTAACTAAGGCGGTGGAGTTATGAGTTGAGCTGTATCAGTGTCGCAACTGTTTTTGAATTTTTAAAAAAACAAAAGGCGACTTTCATAATGGTAGCATATTTTTTGAAAAAATCAATTTAGCAGACACTTGACACGATTGCTAAAATTGTTAAAATTGATAATGGGATTTCTTTGAAAACCCGCTATTGTATTTTTCTTAAAATTTTCTTAAACAGTAATTAAAAAAAATATGGCGAAAATAAAACCATTGGGTGTAAATATTTTGGTAAAACCAAAAGAGAAAGAAGAAGTAACAGCTTCCGGAATTGTTTTGCCGGAAAGTGAAAGTAAAGAAACTCCTCAAGAAGGAACGGTAGTGGCTTTAGGGGAGAGTCAAAGTATCAATTCGGCCATTAAAGAGGGGGTAAATATTATTTTCAAGCAGTACGCCGGTAATAAAATTGAAAATGATGGGGAAGAATATATTATCATGAATGCAATGGAAGATGTTTTGGCCATTGTGGAATAAAAATAATTTTTGGAAGTAGTCACTTTTTTAAAAAACTCCGGTCAAGCCGGAGTTTTTTGTTTTTTAGATTGAGGAAGTGGTTTTAAAAACAGTTGGCGAGCGGGAACCGGTAAGTTAACTATCGCATTAAATTTAAGAAACCATTATTTTCCATCAAAGTAATTGATTGCAGAATCGGTTCGGTTGAATTATTTGTCGTATCTAAGAAGTATAAAATAGAAGTGTCTTTGTCGTAGATAAATTCATTTTCATTTGCAGGGGAGTTTGTTTGGAATATATTAACCAGATTGATATGATCTCTATTGTCAATTTCCGACATTTTAATCAGATTTTTATTGGTGAATAAAATATTTTCAAAAGTTTGCATCCATTGGACATTTTTTAGGCCGGAAGAAAATCTGGTGATAAATATTTTTTCATTTTCTTGACGATTTGGTTGCACTTTCCAGTCCCGAAGCATAAAAACCCAAATTTCATTATTACTCCAATAAAGCATTTTTTTGCCATCATCACTATATTGAATTCCGTTAATATCGGTGGCTATTTCTTGAAAAAATATTTCCTTTTTTTCTTCGTTGTTATTAAGGAGGTATAATTTTTTCTTGCCGGTTAGCAGGGCGATGCGATATTCATCATAAGCAATCATTTTTAAGAAGTCTTCTTCCGTGTTCGGCAGATTGATATTGGCAATGGCTTTTTTCTTATGAGGTTGATTTGATTTTATATCCCAGATAACTTTGTCGGTTATTTTGGTGTAGTAAATGTGATCTCCGGCCAAATCAAAACCGTTAACATTTTGGTCAATCAAAATACTTTTTGTCGGCTCTTTGGTGTCGGCAATTAATAAGTGATGATTTTCGGTTAAGAGAATAATTTTGCTGTCACTGTCAAAAATCCACCGAGCTTGGTATATTCTGGGGAAAGAGGGTGTTTGTTTTGTTGCAGGATTGGAGTTTTTTGTTGATAGGGAAGTTGTCGGTTGAACGGTTGATTGGGTTGAGTCGGTTTTGGTTAAAATTTCCAAAGGAATTTTTTGCAAGATGGTGTTAAGGCGAAAGTTTTTTTGTTCGGAATTTTTTACTTCCGCAATTATATAATCCTTAAGACCATCTTTGGCAATGGGAATCATAATTTTTTTATGATTACTGCTCCATTCAATATTCTCTTCTTTGTTGGGAATTAAATCGTAACTTGATTGGTCGGTGCGATAAAGTGTTTTGGAATTACCATCCTTGGTATTAAAAAGAGAAATGATTTGTTCCTGATTATTTTTTTGATAGAGAACCAATTCATTTTTGTTGCGGGGAGACAGGTAGAAGCGAGCGATGTTTTGAGGGGAATATGTTTGCAGAGTTTGGTTGGGAACGGGAGCTAAGATGACATTCCAGAATTCAACGGACAACCCCGAGTGTACCCTGATTTCTTTTCGCCAAGAAGTGTAACCATCTTTTTTACATTCCACCGTATGTTTGCCGGGACGCAATCCGTTGACAATATAATAATTGTTAATAAAATTCAGTTTTTTATTGGGAGTTTTTTTGCCGTCAATGTAAATATCAATTTTTTTGGGAGTGCTTTTAACAATTACCGAACCACTATGCACAAAAACTTTTTTAATGGTATCAAAACGATATCCCTTGGCAAAAAAAATGAGAGTGGGAGCGGTTAAGGCGAATAAAAGAATAAATAGAGAGGTATAAATTTTTCTTTGAAATCTGGTCATAGATTAAAAGGTTTATGATATTGATTTTGAAAATATATTTGCTTTAAAGACTATTCTTTATTAAACACCAAAAAGTTCTTTTTGTAAAATCGGGCCTTTTGTTTACGGACATCGGTTAAATTGACTTTTATGGTTAAAACCGCTATGATAGTATTAGTTTTAAAAAGAAGGAGTTGGGAGGGAAAAGCAGTTGGTAGTTGGCTGTCCGGTATCAGTAGTTGGTAGTTGGCAATTTATGGTCGGTAAAGGGTAATCGGCGAGTGGTAATTAGCGGATAGTAAATAATCGTTTTTGGAAAAGAAGGATGAATTAGCAAGAAAACAGTGTTAAAAACGAGGATTGGAAACAGTTTTACAGGGAAATAAAAATAAATATTAATTATCATTATGAAACAATCACAACTTTTTACCAAGACGCAAAAATTTGCCCCCAAAGATGAAGTATCTAAAAATGCCCAACTTTTAATTCGGGCCGGTTATGTACACAAAGAAATGGCGGGAGTGTATTCTTTTTTGCCATTGGGGTTGAGAGTATTGGAAAAAATTAAGAATATTATCAGAGAGGAATTAGATAAGGTGGGAGCGCAGGAGATGAAAATGACGGCTTTGCAGAAAGAAGAGATATGGAAAAAAACCAATCGTTGGGACGATGAAGTGGTGGATGATTGGTTTAAAACCAAACTGAAAAACGGAACGGAATTGGGATTGGCTTTTACGCACGAAGAACCCATTGCTCATATTATGAAAAACTATATTTCTTCTTATAAAGATTTGCCGATTTACGCTTATCAATTTCAAACAAAATTTAGAAACGAATTGCGAGCCAAGTCCGGTGTGATGCGGGGACGGGAATTTGTTATGAAAGACTTGTATGATTTTTCTTTGAACCGAGAAGAGCATTTGAAGTTTTATGAAAAAATGAAAGAAGTTTATCAAAAAATTTTTGAGCGAGTGGGCATTGGGGAGCAAACCTATCTTACCTTGTCTCCCGGAGGAAGTTTTTCCAAATATTCTTATGAATTTCAAACTGTTTCGGAAGCGGGAGAAGATATTATTTATATTGACGAAAAAACGGGAGAAAGTGTTAATCGTGATATCGCTCAAGGAATTGCCGATGAAAAAAATGTCACCGTAGCAATGGAAGAAATGAAAAAAGTGGAAGCGGTTAGAGAGAGTAATATTGATGCCAGTTGTCAGTTGTTTAATTGTGAACCTTGGCAAGTCTTAAAGTCTGTTATTTACAAAACGGAAAATGACGGCTTGGTGGGAGTGGTTATTCGTGGAGATTTGGAGGTTAACGAGTTATTATTGGAGGTGGAAGGTTTGATTGAAGGTAAATTCAGGTTGGCGACAGATGGGGAGTTGAAGGAGGCGGGTTTGGTTAAGGGTTTTATATCACCGGTTGGAAGTCCGAAAAATGTAAGCAAGTGGATTGGTGATGAAAGTTTGAAAACGGTGAGAAATTTTAATACCGGCGCCAACGAGTTTCAAAAAGATTATTTAAATGTAAATGTGGAACGAGATTTCTCTGTTGATCGTTGGGGTAATTTTGCCGTTCCCACTAAACATTTTAAATCTTTACGGGGAAATAAATTGCGAATGGAAAAATCAATAGAAGTGGGGGATATTTACACTTTGGCTTATAAGTTTTCTCAAGCCGCCAATTTAACCTATAAAAACAAAGATGGACAAGAAGAGTTGGTGTTTATGGGTTCTTATGGCATCGGAGTGCCCAGATTAATGGGAACCATTGTGGAAGTATTTGCCGATGAAGCGGGAATTGTTTGGCCGGAAAGCGTCGCTCCTTTTAAAGTGCATTTAATTAATATTGGTGAAGAAGAAAAAGCGGAGGAAATTTATACCAAGTTGCAAGAAGTCGGGGTGGAAGTATTGTGGGATGATAGGGATATGCGACCGGGAGAAAAATTTGCCGACAGTGATTTGATTGGTATTCCAAACCGAGTGGTGATTTCCACCCGTTCTTTGGAGGCCGGAGGGGTGGAATTCAAAAAACGAACGGAAAAAGAGGCGGTGGTGTTGACGGAAGAAGAATTATTGGAAAAATTACAGAATAGTATTAAAATTAATTAAAAGTTTATGTGTGGAATAGTAGGTTATATAGGGAGGAAAAAACAAGCACGGGAAGTGCTTTTAAACGGCTTGCAAAGGTTGGAATATCGCGGATATGACAGTGCCGGAATTTGTGTTTTGGAAAAAGGAAAAGCTAAAACTTGGCGAGCAGTGGGTAAGGTAAGAGAACTGGAGAAGAAGATTGGTGAGACGGTTGATAAGACTAATGTCGGTATCGCTCATACTCGTTGGGCGACTCATGGCAAACCCAGTGTTAAAAACGCTCATCCTCACAGTAGCGGTAAAATTCATTTGGTCCACAACGGGATAATTGAGAATTATCAAGATTTAAAAGAAAAACTGAAGAAAAAAGGGTATAAATTCACTTCCGACACGGATAGTGAAGTGGTCGCTCATCTGATTGCCGATTATGGTCGGAAGAATGATTTTGAGAAAGCGGTCAGTCAAGCTTTAAGAGATATTCGGGGAGCATATGCTTTGGTGATTTTGAATGAAGAAGAACCGAATAAACTTATTGCCGTTAGAAACAGCTCCCCTTTGGTTTTCGGGGTAACCAAAGACGGATTTATTTTGGCATCGGACACTTCAGCCATTATTCAATATACGGATCAAGTTGTTTATTTACAGGATGGGGAGTTGGTGACTATGACACCGGAGAATTATCAGGTCAAAACTTTTAGTGGAAAAAATCGGAAAGCAAAGGAACAAACTTTGGATTGGAGTGATGATCAAGCTCAAAAAGAAGGGTATGAACATTTTATGTTAAAGGAAATTTTTGAGCAACCGAGAGCGGTGGCGGACGCTTTTCGCGGGAGAATTATTGCCGGAGAGGGCTGGGCTCGGTTGGGAGGATTGAAGGAAGTGGAAAAGAAGTTGCAAAAAATTAAAAGAATTATCATTATTTCTTGCGGAACTTCTTATTGTGCCGGTTTGGTGGGAGAATATATGTTGGAAGAGTATGCCGGTTTGCCTACGGAGGTGGAGTATGCCAGTGAATTTCGTTATCGGCGTCCTTTGATTGATAGACAAACGGCGGTAATTGCCATTTCCCAATCGGGAGAAACGGCGGATACTTTGGCGGCGATACGAGAAGCGAAAAACAAAGGGGCTTTGACGTTGGGTATTGTTAATGCGGTCGGTTCAACCATTGCTCGAGAAACCGATGCCGGTGTTTATAATCATGCCGGACCGGAAATAGGTGTGGCCAGTACTAAGGCCTTGACTTCTCAGTTAACAATTTTGGCTTTGTTAACCGTTTATCTGGGACGGCAAAGAGAGATGAGTCTTACGCAGGGACGAAAAATACTCTCGGCTTTAAAGAAAATTCCGAGCAAGATAGAGGAAATTTTAGAGTTGAATCGGGAAACAAAAAAGATTGCCAAGAAATACAGCAAATATTCCAGTATGTTTTATTTGGGACGAAAATATAGCTTTCCGGTGGCTATGGAGGGGGCCTTAAAGATTAAAGAAATTTCTTATATTCACGCCGAGGGGTATCCGGCCGGAGAGATGAAACACGGACCAATCGCTTTGATTGATAAGGATTTTCCTTCGGTCGTTTTGGCTTTGCAGGACAGTGTTTATGAAAAAACTCTTTCCGCCATTGAAGAAATTAAAGCTCGGGGAGGAAAGGTGGTGGCGATTACCAATCGGGGCAATGGAAAGAATTTGAAAAAGTATGTTGATGATGTTATAGAAATTCCGGAGACATTGGAAATGCTTTCACCATTATTAAGCGTTGTTCCTTTGCAACTTTTGGCTTATCATACCGGTGTGCTTAAGGGTTATGATGTGGATAAGCCGAGAAATTTGGCCAAAAGTGTTACGGTGGAATAATCCTATAAAAAATTGTTTGAATGTTTACCGAAAAAACAAAAAAATTTTTTTTAAAAGGGTGGATGTTTTTATTTGTTTTAATATTTGGAGGAAGAATTTGTTTGGCGGAGGTTAGAGGAGATGTTAATAGGGATGATGAAATTAATGTGATTGATGCCATGCTGATTTTAAAAAATTCTTTAGGTTTAAATATGAATGGGACCGGTTGGCAGGCAACTTTCACCAGTGGAGATGTGGATTGTAATGGTAGAGTTAATACAACTGACGCTTTGTTGACTTTGCGAGAATCACTAGATTTACCTGTGGCGGGAAGTGGTTATTGCGGTAATTTTAATGATTTTGTCAGAGGAGCAAGATTACAAGAACAATATAATGATCGTAGTTATTATTGGGCGGATAAGGAAAATAGTGTTTATTATTTGGCTGATGAAACAAAGATGTCTTTTAAGATTTTGGATAATTCACGGATTAGATGTGAGTTGAGAACATTTTTAGATGAGGAGTGGTCATTGAGTGAAGTACCTAAAATAATTACAGGCAGGGTGAGAATTTTTGATATTGGAGATGATGTGAGTACACTTACTTTTTTACAATTGCATCATAAGGACTTGGTTGTTTCCCGTCCTTTTGTCAGGTTGGCTTGGGATAAGCGGGAAAATTTGTTAAAAGCGGTGGTTAGAAATGATGATGGAGATGGTGGACAGAATAATTATTTTTTCGGAGAATTGTCAGAGGGGGTGTTTTTTCCGGTCAAGATAATTGTTGATCGAGATAATTTGCAGATAGTTATGAATGGAAGAGAGGTTAATGTTTTGGTGCCGGATTATTGGAAAAATCAGGAAGAATTTTATTACAAGGCGGGGTTGTATTTTGGAATAGACAGTACTTTTTATAAAAAAGGAGTGGTTGAATATAAGGAATTGAATATTTACGGAGATTTTTAATAAGAACAATTTATTTATGAAAAATATTTTTAAAAATAATGAAACCGTGATTGGATTTGGAGCGGTCGCTTTGGCCGCTTTTTTGTGGAGCCTGGATGGGGTTTTTTTGCGACCGCAATTTTATCAATTTCCGGCTGAGGTAATTGTTTTTCTAGAGCATTTTTTGGGAGTGTTATTGTTGAGTCCCGTGATTTTTTGGGAACGAAAAAGAATTTTTAAAATTAAAAAAAATACTTGGCTGGCTTTGGTTTGGGTTTCTTTGTTTGGTGGTTTGCTGGGAACATTAATGATTACCAAAGCCTTTTTTTCCGCTTTTGCCGGAGAGGTTTCCTTGGCGACGGTGATAATTTTACAAAAATTGCAACCGGTTTTTGCTCTGTTGATGGCTAGGATTGTTTTGAGAGAAAAGTTAAGCGGGAGATTTTATCTTTGGGCATTTTTGGCGGTGAGCGCTTCTTATTTGTTGGCTTTTGGGAAAGAGGGATTGTCTTCGGATTTGTTCAGTTTGCATAACCAAGCGGCTTGGTTCGCCCTTTTAGCGGCTTTTTCTTTCGGTTCTTCAACGGTTTTTGGAAAAAGATTGGTTAGTGCTTTGGATTTTTCTTTGTCTACCGCTTTGCGTTTTGCTTTAACAACATTGTTGGCGGGAATGTTGGTGGTAAGTTTGGGAGATTATGTTATTATCGGGAAACTTGGTTGGGAATATTGGAAGTTGTTGTTTTTAATTGTTTTGAGCAGTGGGGCGGTGGCGATGTATATTTATTATTTCGGTTTAAAAAAAATACCGGCCTCTTTTGCCAGTATTGCCGAATTGTTTTGGCCATTGTCGGCGATTGTTTTGGATTATGTTATCAATAAAAATGTTTTAACTTTTTGGCAGTGGTTGGCAACAGTTATATTATTATTGTCTTTTTATAAAATAACTCGCTTGGCGAATGTTAACCGGGATAGTGGGTTGGTTGTTCAGGGAAATCAAGTATTGTGGCGGGGGCAAAAATCTGATTTTTTGGCGGTATTTTCCGGAACGGTTGTTTCCGGCAATAAGTATGGTAGAAAGATTGGTTTTCCCACCGCCAATATTAAAATAAAAAAGAAACCGATAAGTGGAGTTTATCAAGGAGAGGTTTTTTGGAAAGGGGAAAAATATTCGGGAGCTGTTTTTATCGGCAAAAAAAATAAAGTATTGGAAGTTCATCTTTTGAATTTTACCGGTGATTTGTATGGAGAGAAAATTGTTGTGGGGCTGGTTGCCAAGATAAGAGAGGTTGGTAAATTTAAGAATAAACGAAAGCTTATTGCTCAGATCAAGAAGGATATTCGGAGAATGAAATAAAAAATTAACATTAAATTGAAAGTGGTTTTTGTAAAAATAAGATTTGTTTTTGTTAATGGGTCGTGCTGTTTGGGTAGTCTTCTTGTAATCTTTGACTCATCACCCGGATGACTATCTTCAGTGTTTGTTTTAGATTTTTTAGCCTGTTTTCCATTTGGAAATCATCTAATGATTTAATTTTATCATTATTATTATCACTATCAATTATTATTTCATCAAGGTGGGCTTGTATTTTATTGATTTCATGAGTTATTTTGTCGTAAAGAATATTCAATTCTTCGGCATTAAGTTTTTCTATCTTTCTTTCTAATGGATCTCCTGTTTCTCGGGAGGGATATTTTTTAGGGAAATTTTGGTGGTGTTTTTTATATAATACTCCAGTCATATTTTTATTATTAATTTTTTATTTTATTTTGTATGGTTATTGAAATTTTCAATAACTATTTTTTTTATTTGGTGGAGGTGATGGGAATTGAACCCATGTCCAGAATTGATTGTTAAAAAGTTTCTACAAGTTTAGCTTATTTTTTTTGGGATAAATTCCCGAGTGAAACACAAAGCTCAAAATAAGCAAAATACTTTGGTTTCACTTCTTTGGTGCACTTAGGATATTTTACCAAAGAAAAATAAAATATCCGCAACTCAATGATGACATCGCGATTAACCTATTGAGTATCGGTTAGGCGATGGGCTGTAGCGCAATTAGGCTACAGCGGCAGCAAAACTTGGTGTTGCAAATAAATTTGCAAACGCAGTTTTTACTCTTGTTTTTAGATTTGCACTTAAATCAATTTGCGGACAGTTTTGTGAGATATCCGCCAGCTCAACTTGCTTCTTTTTAACAACACAATCTGTCGATACCAAGCACCCCCATTTGAAAGTAATTCCGAATAGTGTTGTTTTTATGATTGTCGGTTGTTAAGGAACCGGAAATACTGAAAATGATAAGCAAAATTAAAATCGTGATTTTAATTTGCGATCCATTTCTCTTTGGGCGGTGCGTTTTTTCAAGGTTTCTCGCTTGTCATATTTCTTTTTGCCCCGCGCCAAAGCGAATTCCAACTTTATTTTATTCTTGTTAGTATATAACGAAATCGGTACCATTGTCAACCCTTCCGTTCGGGACTTTCCCAATAAATATTTTATTTCTTTTTTGTGTAAGAGTAGCTTGCGAGAGCGAGTCGGATCGTAATCTTTGGGGTTGCCGGAGAATTTATAGGGAGGGATATTGGCATTTGTCAGGTATAGTTCATCTTTGGAAATGCTGACAAAAGAACCCTTAAGAGAAGCCTGTCCGTCTTTGATGGATTTTACTTCCATTCCTTTCAATACCAAGCCGGCCTCATATTTTTTGATGAGCTCGTAATCAAAAGTAGCGCGACGATTTTTAGCTAAAATTTTAGACATAAAGCCGGTAAGCGGTTTTTTGAAATTATTATTTTTCGAAAAATTTAATTGTTTTCATAGTAACATTTAAAAGGAGTTTTGGCAATTTCTTCTGGACTTATTTGTAGTTTGGGTTTATTATGAAAAGGAATTGTTTTGATACTAATTCAACGACTTGTTGTCGGGTTAAAACGGGTAAATAAATAATATAAATAAAAAAATGAGTAAATTAAAATCTCAGTCGGCCTTGTTGCCTCGAAGAAAAACCAGAGTGGTGCAGGTGGGGGAGATTGGCATCGGTGGAGATAATCCGGTGCGAGTGCAAACTATGACCAATACGGATACTTTGGATATTGAGGCGACGGTGCAGCAAATTTTGCGTTGTGTAAAAGCGGGAGCGGAATTGGTGCGTTTAACGACTCAAACCGCTAAGCACGCCAAGTGTTTAGGAGAAATCAAAAAAATTCTTCGAGAAAGGCATCAATGCAATGTGCCTTTAATTGCCGATACCCATTTTATTCTCAGTTCGGCTTTTGAGGCGGTAAAATGGGCGGATAAAATTAGAATTAATCCCGGTTTGTTTAGTACCAAATTTGCCAATAAGAAAAATTTTACCGACAGAGAGTATCAGTTGGCTCTAAAGGATATTGAAGAAAATTTAGCTCCCTTGATTAAGGAGTTGAAAAAAAATAATATTCCCGTTAGGATAGGCACCAATCACGGCTCCTTATCTCCCAGAATTTTGGAGCGTTATGGAAACACTCCCGTCGGTTTGGTGGAAAGTGTGATGGAATATTTGCGTATTTTTAAAAAATATAAATATGAAAATGTAGTGGTGGCCATTAAATCTTCCGATCCGGTTATTATGGTAGAGGTTAACAGGTTGTTGGCGAAAACTTTAGACGAAAACAAAATGAATTATCCAATTCATCTCGGTGTAACCGAAGCCGGAATGGCGGAAGATGGACGAGCTAAGTCCACTATTGGAATTGGAGTTCCTTTGTTGGAAGGAATTGGAGATACCATTAGGGTTTCCTTGACAGAGGCGCCGGAAAAAGAAATTCCCGTTTGTTATTCCATTTTACAAGCAGTTCAAAGACGGATTACCAAGACAGAATTTATATCTTGTCCTTCTTGTGGAAGAACTTTGTTTAATATTGAAGAAGTTACCAAAAAAGTACAAAGTAGATTGGGGCACTTGAAGGGATTGAAGATTGCCGTGATGGGTTGCATTGTGAATGGTCCCGGAGAAATGGCCGGAGCCGATTTTGGTTATGTGGGAGGAGCTCCGGGTAAAATTAGTCTATACAGAAAGGAGAAATTGGTTAAAAAAAATATTCCGGAGGAGAAGGCGTTGAATGAACTGATTGGGTTAATAAAAAAGGAGGGGTTGTGGCAAGAAAAGCAGGGTGTGGATAAATAGTTGCATTTTTTGTTAAATTTGTTAAACTTAAAATAGAAGTTTCCGGAAAATCAAGGAACTTGTTTTAAATAATTTAATATTTAATCAGTAAAGTTAAATAAATGAAAGAAGACCAACTTCAGGAGGGGAGGGGGCGTGATTTGTTTACGGTAAAAAATTTATTGCTTTTGGTGATAGGTTTTGTTTTGGGGTATTTTTTTAAAGTACAGGCAATGCAAACCATTACTATGGGATATGATGATTATAAATTATCCCAATGGCAAAGTGTAATGATTGAAGATGAGGATGATAACACTATTGAGACAAAAGAAAGTGAGAGCTCCATGCAAAAGGATGTTCCGGAGCAAAATCGGGACGAAAATGACGAAAATACGGAAAATAAAAATTAAGAAGGTAAACATTAAAAAATAAACATTTTCAGTAAAGGAGGGGTTAATATTTAATCTAAAAATATGCAAGACGACAAAAATAAAGACAATAACAATAAGGAGGGAAAAGAAGAAGTTGTTGAAATAATTGAAGAAAAGGTCGTAGAGGAAGTTTTTGAGGATGGAAAAAGTATAGACGAGGTAATTGAAGAAGATAAACTTAAACGCACGAATAAAAATTATTTGGCGGTGATAATTTTGTTATTAGGAGCTTTGTTGGGTAGTTTGTTTGTTGATGTGGCCCAGTTTGTGAGTAAGAAGGGTTATTCCCCCCGTGCTTTAAAAGAGGCGAAGATTTTTTCCTTAGATGGAAAGACTTGGGTGGCCTATGAAGAGCCGATTGTAAAATTGAATATCTTGACCGTTTCCGAAGATGAGTTAAAGGATTGTCCAACTTGTAAGCCACCAAAGGAAGTTACCGATTTATTCAAAAAGGTAATGCCCACTTTGGTTGTGGAAGAAGTTGATATTAATTCAGAAAAAGGAAAAGCTTTGGTGAAAAAATATAATACGAAATCAGTACCGGCCTTGGTTTTTTCCGGCGATTTGGATCAGACGGAATTTTACAATGGGGAAGCCAAAGTTTTGTTTAACGAGGCCGATGATGGGTATATTTTGAATTTAACCGGATTGGGCTTGCCAATAGGTAAGTATATTGAAACACCAAGCATTGATGATAACAATCCGATCATCGGGAAAAAAGATGCTCCGGTGAAAATAGTTTTGTTTTCAGATCATCAATGTCCTTTCTGTGCCAAGTTTTTTAAAGAAATTGTTGATGTGAGTAAGAGTTTTGGAGATAAGGTTGTCTTGGTCTATAAAGATTTACCTTTGGATTTTCATCCTCAGGCAAAAAATGCCGCTATTGCTGGAGAATGTGCCAAAGATCAGGATAAATTTTGGGAAATGTCCGAGAGACTTTATGCTACTCAGAACCAATGGGGGAAATTAAAAGATGATCAAGCTAAAGATTTTTTCAAGAAGCAAGCCGTTGTTGTAAAATTGGATCCGGAAGTTTTCGGAAAATGTATTGATGAAAATAAGCATTTGGATGAAATTGAAAAAAGTATAGAAGAAGGTAAATCTTTCGGTATAAGCGGTACACCGAGTGTGTTTATTAATGACGAATTTGTTGGTGGGGTTATTCCGGCAGATCAATTGAGGAAAAAAATTCAAAAACAAATTGATAAGGCGGAAGGTAAAGATGTTAATGAAGACGATACTCAGAATAATGCCGACAATAACGATAATGATAAAAAGGAAGAATAGTAAAGGGGATTAAAGCATTTGGTGTTTTGAGTCAAGAAGAGGGTTGCTTACGCAACCCTCTTGAATATAAGGGGGATGGTTTTAAGTTAGGATTTTTATTTCTTTTTGAAATTTTGTTTGATATTGCTTGGGACTGCTTCCAAGTTTCGATTTTTAGTAGAATCAGTAATTTGGAAACAATTTTGTAAGGGTTAAAAAATGCCAGATTGACATTCTTAGTTGGAAGATGGTATTATGAAGACGGTCTCATAATAAAAGATATAACAAAAAAATAATTGCAATCTGTTGAGAAATAAATTTGAAAAGAAGGGCGCTTTTGATGCTCTTGGGGTTGGTTGATTATTGTTTTTGAAATTTTAAAGGTTAAATAAATTAAGATAAATCTATGATTAATCAAGTCTATAGTCCTTTGGTAGAAATGGCTGTTGGTTA
>CAYORE010000076.1:0-1962 GCA_964406325.1 uncultured Bdellovibrionales bacterium
AAAAAAAACAGACACTTTTAAGACACCCAAATATGAGCATCAAAAATACAATATTTTATAGACATAACAAGGCGGTTTTAGTAGATTTTACAGCAGAAGAAATCAGTTCTGATGGTTCTTTGATTTTATTGGAAAAAATTGAAAGGAAACATAAATTAATCAAGTATTTTAGTGCTGTTATTCCGGATTCCCGCAATCCATCGCACACTATTTATACTAGAGAAATGCAATTGAAACAACGTATTTTTATGTTGATGCTAGGTTATGAAGACGCAAATGATGTTACCCATTTACAAAACGATCCTATATTTAAAGATGTACTTCAAGGCGATTTAGCATCACAACCAACTCTATCAAGATTTGAGAATTGCATGGACAAAAAGGCTGTTTTTGAGATGGCAAATCATTGGGTTGACCGTTATGTTGCTAGTTTAAAAGGAAGAAAATCTATTATTATAGATGTAGATGGCACAGATGACCCTACTCATGGCAATCAACAATTGTCTATGTTTAATGGCTACTATGGTCAATTTATGTATAATGAATTATTTTTTCACGATGGCGATACTGGTCAAATAATACTTCCTGTATTACGACCGGGAAATAGTCATTCCAACAAATGGTTTGTTTCGATATTAAAACGAATTATACGAAAAATAAGAGCTAAATATCCGGATATGAAAATTACGCTACGAGCTGATGGTGGATTTAGTGGTGCAGAATTCTACAAGTTTGTTGATAAAGAAGATTTGTTTTATGCAGTAGGTCTTCCCAGTAATGCACGCTTAAAGCAAAAGGTAAAAAGAGCAACAAAAGCAGTGAAATTACACTATCTAAATCAAGGAAAAAAGCATCAACATTTTATGTCTTTTCAGTATCAAGCAAAATCATGGCATGCACCCCAGACCTGTTATTCTAAAGTTGAAAGTACCGGTATTGGCATGAATGTTCGTCATTTTGCAAGTAACATCCCTGAAAAAGAAGCTAGAGCAATCTATTTTGACTTTTACGTAAAAAGGGGTGAAACAAGTGAAAATAGAATTAAAGAAGTAAAAAACATGTGTTTTTCCGATAGACTTTCTAACCATAATTTTTGGACAAACTTTTTTAGACTTTTTCAAAGTTCAATGGTTTATGAAATGTTTTTGTTGCTAAAAGAAAAGATAAAAAAGACAAGGTTTGAAAACGTAAAAAAGTGGCAAATAAGTAGTATTAGAACCTACTTGTTGAAAGTTGGAGCAACTATAAGAATAACAAAAAGGCGCGTGTTTTATAAACTTTCTAAAGCCTTTGTTTATCAAAATTTATTTCGAGAGCTTATTTTTCAGTAAAGCTTGTTAGTCTTTCAAATTACAAGCTTGGGATAGGTATGTCTTATTGGTAAAATTAGATGTTTTTAACTAAAAAACACCTTGAACTTTATCAAAAAAAACGGAATTATTTTTAATCTCTGATGTGGTTTTTGCAAAATTTGAACAACTCCATCAACTTGTTGAGATTGTGTGGTAAAAAAAATACTTATGAATAATGCGGGTTAAGTCTTAAAAAATTCCAACACACGTGCCTCCAGTTGAGAATCTACAAGTATGGCTTGTATTTTGTAATCCCCTTTTTTGGTTGTGGCGATTTCAATCTTTTGATTTAATACAAAATAAGGGCAACACAACGCCTTTTTGTGTAATTCTTTTAGACTTATGCTTTCGGTGGATTTAACTAAGAAACTATATCTTTTTAGATTGCTAATTTTGTTTTTGTGTTTCAGAATTGTCTCATTTAAGACGTAATTTGGTACAGTGAAAATACAGTTGTCTGCACTTTCCAATATGGTATTAGATAAATGAATTGTCTTGATTTTTCCTTTTACAAAATCGGTTTCAATATCATCTCCGACCTGAACCAGATTCTGAAATTTTATCAAAATTCCGGCAAAAACGTTACGCCAATAATGCCAGCCAATTCCCA
>CAYORE010000077.1:0-2216 GCA_964406325.1 uncultured Bdellovibrionales bacterium
AATTAGCTGTAGTGATACTATTGCCAAACAGTTATTGAAAATAAGCTCCTCTACTATAGATAGGAGGTTAAATCATGAAAAAGAAGTTTTAAAACTGAAAGGTAAATACAGAAAGAAAAACAGTTCCTTTTTGCTTAGTACCATTCCCACTAAAACCGGTGCTGACTTTGATAAAAGTATGATTTGTTAGATACCCCAGCGTTGTTTACAATTTTCTAGGATAAAAATAAGGGTAAAGTTCGATTATTTTTCTCAACATTTCACCATTTATAGTTTACCACAAATACACCTCTTTTTACAATATTTTTCCCAAAGATGTCAAAAAACCTATTTTTGATATTTTTATTTATCTTTAACATCATCCTCTTGACTATTAATCAAAAAACTTTTATACTTAAAAAGTAAAAGTTTTTTGATGATTACAAAAGTGCCCACAGAGAAGAAAAAAGATTAAAAGCGGGACAAGAGATTTTTAAGAACACTCATTGACAATTAAAATAAGCGGGTATTGTATAATGGCTTATTACATCAGCCTTCCAAGCTGAGGATACGGGTTCGATTCCCGTTACCCGCTCCAAACCAAATAAAAACTACACCGCTAAGTGTAGTTTTTATTTCGCCCTCTCCTCATTTGACATACTCCTTAAAAAATAGCACTATATAAACAGCACTATTTTATTCTTAAATTAACTTTATGCAAATCGGAATTATCGGTTTACCAAATGTTGGTAAATCAACTTTATTTAAAGCCATCACCAATATCCAAGTTGATATCAACAATTACCCCTTTTGTACTATTGAACCAAATGTGGGCGTAGTGGAAGTTCCGGACGAACGGGTTGATCAACTGGCAAAAATATTCAACTCCCAAAAAAAATTATATGCTACCGTTGAATTTGTAGATATTGCCGGACTGGTTAAAGGAGCTGCCGAAGGTGAAGGGTTGGGAAATAAATTTCTCCACAATGTCCGAGAGGTTGACGCCTTAATTCAAGTGGTTAGAATTTTTGAAAACACCAATATCACTCATGTCCACGAAACCATTGATCCCAAACGAGATATGGAAATTATTGAAACGGAATTGATTTTAGCCGACCTGGAAACGGTGGAAAAACGACTAACTAAATTAATCAAAGAAACCAAGTCCGCCACCGACAAGGAGTTACTTCGCCAAAAAGAATTGGTGGAGAAATTGAAAAATATCCTTAATGAAAATAAATTGACAGCGGTACAAGACTTTATCTCCTCCTTGGAAGAAAAAGACTTTGCTCTAATTAAAGATTTACACCTCTTGTCCTTTAAACCCATTCTCTATGTTTTTAACACCACTTCTCCGGAAAATATTAAAGAAGATTTAAAAAAATTCAACCTAGTCTTGCCGGAAGAGAAATATTTGGCTTTGGATATTAAAACGGAGGAAGAACTTTTAGAGCTGAATGAAGAAGAAAAAAAAGAGTTGGGCCTAAAATCAGAATTAGATAAACTAATCACTAAAAGTTACGCTCTTTTAAATTTAATCGTCTTCTTAACTACTGGTGCGGACGAAACCCGCTCCTGGTCTATCCCCAAAAATTCCACCGCTCCCCGAGCCGGCAGAGCTATTCACGGTGATTTTGAAGAAAAATTTATTTGTGCCGATGTTATCGGTTATCAAGATTTAATTAAAGCCGGTAACCGAACAACTGCCAAAGAAAAAGGGTTAATTCGGGTGGAAGGTAAGGACTATATTGTTCAAGATGGAGATGTAATTGAATTCAAAGTTTAACCTACTCCGCTCTTCTTCAAGTTTACAGGCTAAATTTTCAACATTAAATCATTTAAAATTCCCGACCGGCAAATGCCGGTTTTGACTTTATAGACTTTACAGACTTTTCCATCTACAATCCAAAATCCTCTCCTCGCAACCGATCTCTTTCTTCGGCCTTTCTTTTAATATCCTTGGCCTTCCTTAAAGATTGTACGCCAAGATTATTTGTTTCCTCAACGGTAGACAAATTATTCTTCTGATTTTTCCGTAATCCTGAGTCAATATCTTCTTGTTTTTGAGAACAGCCACTTAATAACATTATTCCCAAACAACAACTCAACCCTAATAATACTTTTGTTATTTTGTTCATTTTTTATTCTTTAATATTTTATACTTTTATTATATACCAAACTTCTTAAATAAAAAAACAACCCGACCAGCTACGAATACATTGTAGAGACAAATGTAT
>CAYORE010000078.1:0-8192 GCA_964406325.1 uncultured Bdellovibrionales bacterium
GGAGTGGGCAAACCGGCGGTAATCGCCAAATTCTCCACCAACCGATAAATCTCTTGAGCTTCCGGCCCTTGCTCCGGTTTTAACTCTTGAGCTCCGCTCATTTTTAAAACTATTTTATCGCTCCACCAATAACTGACCAAATTCATTATAATGGAAAAAGCCACCGCAATATATAAAATCAAAGAATTTCCAAAGGCCTGAGCAAATACCCAACCAACTCCGATTACAAAAACCAAAAAACCACTGAGATAAACCCAAGTCAACCTAATATTTTTATCTTGTTCCTTATAAATAGTAGCCATCCACACTAAAAAAATTATCATTTATCATTATCCGGATAAACCAACCAGTAGCCATCTTCTTTTTCTTCAGCCAATAAAACACCCTCCCCCCTAACCGTCGCTCCTAAGCCATCCATTCCCCTGTCAAATCCTTTTTTCTCTACATATTTAATCAAAGATCCTCTTTTCCTGACAGAAGAATTGTTGTAAATATATTTCACCAAATCATTACCCACTTTTATTTCAACCTCCAACTCAACGGTCTGCCCTTGCTCGTCAAACACTTGTCGGACAATATCCCATTGATGCTCCTCTACCAGCCTATTTAAAATTTTTAAAATCGCTTTTCTGCTAATTTCCTGTTTGCTGATTTCCTTTTGCTCTCCATGAATCACTCCTCGTCCTTCATCCTCTAAGCACTTACAAAACATTTAAAATTCAACTTTAACATTTTCTCTCTCTTTTTCATCTCCAATTTCAAAAAATTCAAATTTTTTAAAATTTAACATACCGGCAAAAATATTAGTTGGAAATGTTTCCACTTTGGTGTTAAAATCACGAACATTACCATTGTAAAAGCGACGAGCCGCCTGAATTTTATCTTCCGTATCGGTTAACTCCCTTTGCAATTCCAAAAAATTTTGATTAGCCTTAAGATCGGGATAATTTTCCGCCAAAGCAAAAATTGATTTCAAGGTTGACGATAACATATTTTCCGCCTCCGCCTGCGCCTTGGCGTCACCACCTTTTTGAGTGGCCATTGCCTCATTTCTGGCTTTAATTACATTTTCCAAAGTCTCACTTTCATGTTTGGCATATCCCTTAACGGTTTCCACCAAATTAGGAATTAAATCATATCTTCTTTTCAACTGAACATCAATATCCGACCAGGCCTCCTTTACTCTGTTTTTTAATTTGATTAAACCGTTATACATAGCGACCAGCCATCCGCCCAATCCTATAATAACCGCCAAAATTATTAATCCTGTTGACATAGTTTTATTGTTAATTATTAATTATTAATTATTTATTATTAATTATTAAATTTAAATGTTGATAAAATTTCTTTAGCGATTTTATATTCTTTTGCTTTAGTTATATCAAAATTTGTGTCACCTGTAGAATTCGTCCCAAAATACGAAAAGTTAATCAAAGCCATATATTTATTATCAATAGGAACTTCCTTGCCAACTATATCTATAATTTTATTGGTTGTACTATTTTTTAACAAACCAACCTCAACCGAATACTTACCTAATGCCATTTTTCCTTTTTCCATAACCCCTGCCCCAACACCGGTCCGATTACTAAGGACGACATCTCTTTCTTCACTTTTTTTAATACCCAATTGCAACATATAATAATCATCGGAGTTAGCTGATCTAAGAATGATATTCTTAACTTGAATACTCTCATCAAACAGTGCCGGCTCAGACATCTCTTTCAACAACCAATTTTTTGGATATTTAATTGAATAACCATACTCCTTATTAATATACAACTTCCAATCATCATTCTTAAAATCATCTGTTTTAACAATATTATTATTCACTTTATTAACCGATTGCTCAAATGACATATCCTGACCCACTGTATTATTTCCTGTTTGACCTACCTGTTGTTGCAAGTTGTTTACCTGTTGCCGTAAATCAAGTACCTGCTTCTGCAAGCCCAAACTTAATACTTTTTGACTTTGTGTTTGCCACACATAAACACCCCCGCCAACCAAAACGGTCGTTATTATCATAGTAATAATAACCGCTATACCAACACCTCCATTTTCATCAAGGTTATTTTTCATCATTTTGTGTTAATTATCATTCTACTCGAAAGACCTGTAAAACATTTAACAGATTCTCAATTTATCAAAACTTCTACTCACCAAATGCTTCTTGCTTTTCTAATCCGGCTATCTTCTCTTCCAACGCCTCTACTCTTCTCATCAAATTCAAGACTTCATTACAATCCGCTTTATTCTTTTTGCAACCTTTTTAATCCTTGTTTAATATCAACAATTTCATCTTCTATCCGGGATAAATATTCAAAAACCGACCTAAAATTATCTCCGGTTTCTTTTTCAAATTTATCAAACCGTTGCTCCAATCCATCAAATTTACCATCCATTTTATTTTTCAGCGCCTGATGACTTTCTTCCAAAATACTGATATTGTCCATTGTCTACTCCAACATCATCATAACTTAATCACCACTAAACACACTATTTTCTTTCTTTTTGTTCTTTTTGCCTTTTTTCATAACCACAACTTGATTGTTTCATTTTAAAATAGACTTGCGAAGCACCCGGCGGATGCCGGGCGAACATTACCCGGACATCTGTTCGGAGATAGGGATTTGCGAAGCACCCGGCGGATGCCGGGCGAACATTACCCGGACATCTGTTCGGAGATAGGGATTCGAACCCCAATTGGCTGGACCAGAACCAGCTGTCCTACCGTTAGACGATCTCCGAATTATTTTACCTCCTACAATTATGATAATATCATTTTCAATCAAAAAAAGCAACTACCAACAAGCCGAACAAAAGCAATCTTTAGACATCTTAAACAATTTTTTTTCTTTTTAATATAAATAAAAACAAGAACAATAATCCAAAAAATAAAAAAATCAAAAATACAGTCAACACCTTAAAAGCAAAATTAGAATCTTCCATACCATTTCTGATATTTACCCCAAATAAACCGACAATAACTGCCAAAAATGATAAAACCAAAGTTACTACCGTAGCCATCAAGTCAAATAATACAATACCGGTTCTCTTAGAAGATAATTTCAAGTCAATGTACTCCTCCACATCTTCTATCTCCTCCTTTAAACGAAAAATAGCTCTAATATCATCTTCTATTTGTTCTATGAAATTTTCAAAAATTGACTCTACCTCTAATCTATTTTTATCATCATTTTGTCCGAAAGAAACCATTTCTTCAAAATTATCATCTTCATCCAAAATTTCCTTAATAGCTTGATAAATTTCATTCAAACGAACCTCCATTCGAGAAACTTTTTTCTTTAAACCTAACAATTTTTTTAACCCACTCTCATTAAAATCAACCTGCACTTCAGCCAACACACCCTTAGTAGTATTTTTTATTTTTACAATCTTCTTTTTTAATTGCTCCGTCTTAGCATCAAAAATTTTCTCCAAAATAAACAAATAAAATTCTTGTTTAATGTCTCCATAATTTACCTCTTCAAACGATTTCAAAAATAAACTAAGAGTTTCTTTATTATTATGTCTCAAAATAAACACTTCCTCCTTAGCCAAAACAACCTTGGCGAAACCAAGATTTATAATAATCACTTTTTTTCTGGGCAATATGGTAGCCACTTGCAAATCAGAAAAAACCGGTCTTAAATCTCGAATATTCAAATCAAATTTTTTTACAAAATCCAGTCTGGTGATTTGTTGTTCTTTAATTTCCCCATCCTTATTAATAACAATAACTTGCATTATTTTATTTCTCAGTTAATTCTAAAGCTTCAATTCCCGGCAATTCCTTGCCGGCCATAAATTCCAACATCGCCCCGCCACTCTTGGAAACATAATCGTATTTTTCCAAGTGACCAAACTTTCTAACGGCCTCCACCGTTTCCCCCCCTCCAATCAGTATAAAGGACTCACATTCCTCCAATAATTTCACAACATTTCTGGTGCCATTAGCCGCTTCCGGATCTTCAAATTTTCCCAACGGACCATTCCAAATAATTGTTTTGGCTTTTTTCAATTCCTCTCTAAAAGCCACCACTGTCATCGGTCCAATATCCAATCTCTCCTCAACTTTCTCCGCCGGTGAAAAATCAACGGGTAAAACAACTTTGTCGCTAAACTTTATTTTTTCATCTAAGGCCTCATTGGCCACTCGCCCCCCCACTAAAATTTTATCGTAAATTTTTTCCAAATTTTGAATAACCGGCAATTTAGTGGCTATTTTCGCTCCTCCGATTATCGCCACCGCCGGTTTTACCGGATTATCTCTAACGGCCTTTAAATGCTCATACTCCTCCGCAAACAGCAATCCCATTACAGCATCTTTAACAAATTTGGGAATTTGTGTTATAGAGCTATGCCGACGATGACTAACGGAAAAAGCATCGTTCACAAAAACTCCAAAGCCCCTACTTAATTCCTTGGCAAAATCCTCATCATTGGATTTTTCACTTTTCCAAAAACGGAGATTTTCCAATAGATAAATCGCCTCTTTATCAAAAATTCCCGCTTGCATTATTGCTTGCAATCTTTCCAATTTATCAACAAAAATCACCCGCCGTTTTAGTATCCTCTCCCAGTCCTCAACTAAATTTTCCAAAGACAATTCCTCTACCTTTTTACCCTCAGGACGACCAAGATGAGAAACCACCAACAACATTTTTGGCTTCTTGGACATTATAAAATCAACCGTTTTAGCGGCAGCTTTCATTCTACTGTCATCCATTATTTCACCGGTCTCCAAATCTATCGGGACATTCAATCCCGCTCGCAAAATAATTTTTCTATTCCTAATATTTACATCTTTGATGCTTTTCATTTTATTTTTTTATTTTTTTATACACCTCTCTTTTCTCATTTTTCCCTTTCAGTATATTGCATTTGCAAAAAATGTCCAACTTTTTTCACACGTCTTTCTTCATATACCATACTCATTGTTTTTTATTTCTCTCACCGACCTTTTTATAAAATCATTCTGTTTTGTTTTCAATTTCCGATTTGCCATTTCCTCTACTGTCTTTTTAATTTCCGCTTTAAATCTTTTTTTGTCAAATCTCAATGCTTGCTCTCGGATATATTCCGCATCAAAATTCATTTTTTGAAATTTATCAACAGCTTTTATTATTTCCGCCTCAGTTTGATTATCAAAAAATATTCCCGTTTTCCCGTCTTCAATATGCTCTTCCACATCTCCCGCCCGATAAGCAATTACCGGTCGCCCCGAAGCTAAGGCCTCAATAGCCACAATTCCAAAATCTTCTTCTTGAGGAAAAATAAACGCCTGTGCTTTAGAGTAAATTTTCGCCAATTCCTCATCGGACACCCTGCCTTGAAAATCAATGGTCGGACCGGCTATTTTTTGTAGATTTCCAAATTCCACTCCCCGACCGACAACTTTCAGAGGCAAACGCATCTTGTTGAAAGCCCTGATTACCAAATCCATTTTTTTATACTTCATCATTCGCCCCACCAATAAAAAATAATCCCCCAACTCTCGCTTGTTGGAAACAAAAAACCGATCTATATCCACCGGGGGGTTAATCACTAATGATTCTCTATTATAATATTTTTTTATTCGCCCCCGAACAAATTCGGAATTGGCAATAAATTTATCCACCCCGTTAGTCGCCTGCCAATCCCACATTCTAATATAATTCATCAAAAAGGGACTGACACTTTTAACTGCTTTGGGGAAATTATATTCCTGTGTATAATATTGACAATCATCCCAACCGTAACGCATTGGCGTATGACAATAGGAAATATGCAAAGTATCCGGTCCAACGATAATATTTTTAGCAAAACTGGAAGAATCAGATAACACCACATCGTAATAATCCAAATTAAATTGCTCTACTGCCAACATCATCAAAGGCGGAAAAATACGATGATATTTTTTAGTAAAAGGAATTTTTTGCAAAAAAGAAGTTCTGACATCTTTATTGTCAAAACGGTGATGAACGGCTTCTTGATTATAAATCAAGGTATAAATCGGTGCTTGTAGCCAAATCTCCGCAAAGGCCTCTAAAACCCTTTCCGCTCCCCCATACTGCACTAAGTAATCATGAACAAAAGCTATTTTCATTGAAATCTTAAATATTTATCCCAATATCTATACAATTCGGCAGTAGAAAATAAATCTCGAGCATTATAGCGAGCAATGTCCAAATATTTCCCCTCCGCAAACAAACGGGTAACATCATCCCCCTCAACTCCTTCATCCTTGGGAGTTTTAATACCAAAAGCCCGGCAGGCCAAATGCAAATTAATCTTCCCCCAAGTCGCTCCGTAAAAATTCAATTGATCCATCAAGTCAATATGCTTTAGACCTCTTTGCAAAGAAAGGTACCGGTTGGACAAAAGATCTCTGGTCGGTCTGATTTTATGAATAGCACTTCTAATCATTAAATAAGGAGCATCAAATCCTCGACCATTAAAACTAATCATCTCCGTAGCCCTTTCGGTTACCTCCCAAAACTTTTTCAACATTTCTTTCTCGGTCATCGGTTTTAATTTAACACCACCCTCTTCCCTTTCGGCATTATCACTATCCTTGGTTTGATAATAAACGGCACCTTTTTTCTGCTCAACATCCAAAACACCAATGGCGACAATTTGTCCGGTTAGTGGCGAAAAAACCAAACTATCTTTAGTCTTTTCCATTTCTTTCGCCACTTCATCATCATTGCCATCACCGACTTTCAGTTTGGCTTTTTTCTCTAAGAATTCTTTGGTAAAATCATCCATCTTTTCAAAATCTTCTCCGGCCGTTTCTATATCAAACACTATTTTAGACATACTGGTAATTTAACAATTAAAAAATTATCGGTGAAAATATCCTCCCTTTTATTTAAAAATACTTCTTGTTTTTTTATTTTCGAAAATTTTCCTAACTTCGCTTTAATTTCCTTTTCCAGGCCTCTACCAAAATAGCACTGGCGACAAAAATTGAAGAATAAGTTCCGGCCACTATCCCGACCAATAAAGCTACGGCAAAATATTTTATACTATTTCCACCGAAAAAAATAATCGCCAACAATACCACCACCACTGTCAAAGAAGTATTTAAAGACCGGGACATTGATTCATTAATAGAACGATTAACCGTATCTTCAAAATTTTTCTTAGCTTCCGCTCGATTTAAATTTTCCCTAATACGATCAAAAATAACAATGGTATCGTTAACGCTGTAACCAAGAATTGTTAACAAAGCGGCGATAAAAGGAATGTTAACTTCCACTCCGTAATAATGCCCCAACCAAGCAAAAACTCCCAAAGTGATTATAATATCGTGAGCCAAAGCAATTACCGCTCCCAGACCGTACTTCCAACTTTCCACCGGATAAGAAACTTTTCGAAAAGCCCACATAATATAAATCATAATTCCAATAATGGCGATGACAGTTGCTTGAATGGCTCTGCTTTTTAATTCTTTGGAAATAGCCGAACTGATAAAGGCTGTTTGTTCAATAACCGCATCTTTATACTCACTTTTTATTTTCTCCTGCACTTTAGTGTTAATGGCATCATCATCGGAAATAAATCGAACCAACATTTTATCCGCACCGGAAACTTGTATTGTTAAGTCGTCCAAATTTAATTCCTGTAACTTACTTTGAAACTCCGTTTTGTCCGGCAATTTTTCGGTGAATTTTATTTCCGTCAAAACTCCGCCCCGAAAATCAATTCCGGGCTTCAAGCCCCAAACAATTAACATCACTATACTGGCAATGACCAAAATGGCCGATAAAACAAAAAATTTTTGTCTCTGTTGGATAATTTTCATAACCCTACAAACTTACGAATCAGCTACAAATTTACAAATGATTTTAAATAATCAATCGTAATTCATTTATAGCAAACTTCGTTTATTAAATTTTATTAAAAACTTATTTATCTTTATAAATTATTTTCTCTGTTACAATACATATTTTAACTATTAAGCAAGCACATCCCAATAACCTAAAATCAAGACTTCAAATTCTGGAGCAATATCACAAATTCTCCTTTAAGTTTTCCTTGCCCCTCTTCATCGTAATATTTCAACACTTCTCCGACAGAGCCACTTTTTATTTCTTCAAACTTTTTCGTCAATTCTCTGCCTATAATTACTTTAACATCCGGAACAAATTCTTGCAAGAGTTGTAGATTTTTTACAACCCGATAGGGAGAATCATAATAAAAAA
>CAYORE010000079.1:0-4524 GCA_964406325.1 uncultured Bdellovibrionales bacterium
ATCAGCTATCTTGTGTCCGCTAACGGTATTGTTAATGTTAGTTACGGTTTCCAGAGAACTGGTGGAAGCGGGCACCCAATTACTACCATCCCAACTAAGAACTTGTCCATTGGTGGGAGCGGTGGTGGTGGTGTCTACATCTCCCAATTCGTTGATTGATTCCGTGTTGGTGATGTAGGGAGATAAATCAACAGTGGTATTTGCTCCAGTTCCGTTGGATAAGGTGATAGTGTCTCCCGTTCTGGATATTTGTTGATTATCGGTATTGTCCAAATAGGCGGACAGATTAACTGTCTGAGCCGGTTGACCATCATTTTCCATCTCCAGTGTTAGAATGTTTGCCACTAAACTAAAGGTGTCTATCTGTTGATCATCGGTGTTGTCCAAATAAGGGGATAAATCTATAGTCGTTGCACCGGCGTTGTTAGTGATGGTTAGATTATTGCCGTTTAATTGAAGATCTTGAATTTCGTTAGTAATATCAAAATCGGCATCATTGACAAGATTTGTTAAGTCAACACTAACCGGATTACCGTCTTCAATAGCTATGGTTAAAACATTGGTAGCACTGTTTAAGGTAGCTGAGGTTAGATTTTGGTCATCTGTTCCGGGGTTGTTTAATCCCGATAAATCAACGGTGGTTCCGTCATTGGTTAGGGATAAAATATTTGTAGCCGAATCATAACTCAAATCTTGATTATCATTATCCGGTACCGTTACACTCCCTCCATTTAGTAAGGAAATTGTGTGTCCACTTATTGAAAGGGTTTGACTGTCCGTGTTGTCAAGGTAGCCGGATAGATCAACGGAAGTATCCGGTCCGGTTCCATTGGATAAGGTAAGAATATTAGTGGCGGTGTTTAGAGATATTGTTTGGGCGTCGGTATTTCCCGCCGAGGCAGAGCCGGCCTCCCACTGATTGGTAGTGGCGTTCCAAGTTAGAACTTGTCCGTTAACCGGAGAATTAGTGGCAGTGTCCACATCTCCCAATTCATTGATTGATTCCGCATTGGTGATATATGGCGATAAGTCAACGGTTAAATCCCCTCCTTGATCGGAAATCGTTAAATAATCTCCGGAAAGAAAGAAGTTTGTATTTAATTCATTGGTGTTATCTCCGTCAACTTCTACCAATAAATACCCGTTATTGCTAACATACTCATCAACCTGCTGTTCCGTTAAAACAGTATCTACCACATCAATTGATTTTTCGGTAATTTTAGTAATTCTCCCTTGAGCGTCAACCGTTACTTGCGGAATTTTAGTTTTGGAGCCGTAGGTTCCCGGTTGTCCGATGTTTTTTAAAAATATCAATCCATTACTCAATCCCAATCCTTGTCCGGCTTGATATTCCTTAACCAAACCGGAAAGATTAACCGTGTTGCCATCGGAAATATTCAGAGTTTTATTCAACTTGTTGAAAGTTAATTTTTGGGGGATGTTTTTAATCTTCCCCAAAAGAGGATGTTCCTGTACATCTTGAGTTTTCTTTTTTTGCGAAGGGTTATACAATTTTGTTTGCAGTGCTTGAAAATTATCTGACCAAGGAAGATGTACTCCCAAAGAAAATAATAATATCAAAAGAGATAATCCGAGACTTGTTAATCTGGCAAATAAGTTGTGGTATTTGTATTGATAGGCCTTTTTAATTAAAAGTGCTATAAATATCAAAAAGACACTCCCGATAATAACTATCATCGGACCGGGTACTTCTGTCGCTTTTTGAAACAATTTAAACATATCCCCTTTTTAATATTTCTATTTTTTGTTATTTATTTTAATTACTTCCCAATAATTATTATCTTAAGCCCTTTGTTTATAGGCGTTTCCGCCTAAGGGGATAAACAAAGCACCCGTGGCTTAAAATAATAATTATTGGAGAATAAAAAAGCGGTTCATACAATGAACCACCCGGTTTCAGTCCCCCTTGTTGACTGTATATATATTATACCATATATGAAGCAAAAAGTCAATTTTACTCTATATTGAAAAAACTTGACAAAATTTTTGCCTGTTTTTTGTACTTATCCACAACTCTATGTGCTTTATTTATCGTGTTTTAACAACTTATCCACAGATTTACAGTTATGCCTGTTGATAACTGTTTACAACCTTTATATACTTCTTATTTCAAAAATTTTTATCTTTTGAGAGTTGTTTGTTTTTTGAGAGATGGTTTTAGGATGGCAAAGAGTTTTTTAAAAATGTGTTTTTGTTAATTATCTGTTTTTAATGGGATTTCTTCCAAGCTTTGTTTTTGACATCGCCCTATTCGGGTGATTGTAAGCCCTAAATGTTTCTTTAGTAAATATTATTTAGATAAAAATCGGGAAGTATGGTGATCCCTTAATAGAAATTTCGGAAACGGTTCTTTGCTTTACGACTTAATGCCTGCCTACGAAGTCTTGACAAAAGTAAAATACTGCATTATGCTGTAGTATCGGGCAGATGGTGTCCGAGTGATTGACTTAAAGGTTACTTTACCTGTTTTAAGTTGTTCTTTTAAAAATGTTCATTGACAATTGAATAACCTAAACCTCAAGAAAGGTATTAAATTGTAAAAACTTATTAAACTTATTTAAGTTTATTCAAATTTATTAAACTTTATTCCCAAGAAAATTTCTTGTAACTAATTTTAATCACTTAATACCCTCCTTGAGGTTTAGGAAAAACTCAGTTCTCCGACATCGTGTTGGGGACTGAAAAACAACGCGACGGGCACGGGCCCAAAAATAAAAATGGGCAGATGCCCGAAGGAGGAAGTATGGAAATTATCTCTGTTTGTATTGTTGTGTTGATTTTTTATGGACTTTTCAAGGTGTTGTTAATAAAAATACAACCAAATCACCTGGGTCTTCCTGAGCATATTTTTAAAGGGAGATTTATTGAGAAAAAAGTCACCCAAGAAAATGGCGTAAAAACGTTTAACTACACGTTGCCGCCGCCACTTCCAGAAGGATGGCACCTTAAAAATCCACTCTTTAAAATCCATATATATAGCCAACATACTGAGAAAATTGTTTTGGATAATCTTGAGTTTCAAACTCAAGGTGGGAGTATTTTTGTGAGTGGAGTAATTGTTTTTAGAAAGTCTTCCAACGCTCTTTTTAGGGTAATGGAAACTGCTGGAACAATGAGAGACACTCTTAGGGCAGAAATTCACTCTTTTTTAACGAGGGAGTTTGTGTCGAAGGAAATAAATAGTGCTATAATGGAGATTGGGGATATAAGCGATAATCTTCTGAGAATGTTGATGCGCTTCCCCGTTGGCAAGGAGGACAGATACCTTGTCAATAACAATCCTTTAAGGAGAATGGAAATTCTCTGTGGAATAGAGATTTTAAGTTCTACGCTGGAACGACCAGAACCAGCGGAGGAAATTAAACAAGAGCGAGACAACATCGCAAAGGAGAAGTACCAAACAGTGGCTAAGACCACTGAGAGAGTGCAACTACTCTTAGATAGAGTAATGCATGAAATATTTGGGACAAACCCTGATCTAGCGGCCAATTTAGCTCATTTAAGCCAGGTTGGAGAGCTTCCCAAAAATATCAGCTATAAATCGTTTCATACGAGTCGTCCGAATCATACGAACGAAGGTAATCTAGGCAGACAACTTGCACTGCTAGAAGCATTGCAGAGCAATTCGGACATCCCGCCAGAGCAACAGACTCACTTGGCTGAGATGATAATGTTAATAAAAACAATCAATGGAAAGAGGTGATTAATAATGTTTTATATTAATATTGTTTTGTTAATTATTGGTGTAGTTTTATTGATTTTATCAATAATAACATCACCAACACAACAGGCACAACAGGATTCCACTGCTCAGCCAACTGTTCCTGTCAGCGACGATGGTAATTCTACCAGCACTGGCGGTGAAACCACCGCCAGCTCTGGGAGCGGAGGGAATTGGTGGCTGATCGCCCTGCTTGTCGTGGGGGTGATTGGAGGAATGATTTTTTGGTGGCAACCCTGGCAGGCCAACCTCAACCCAGAAGAGCAAGCGCTTATCCGGGCAGGGTGGGTAACGATTCTGGTGTCAAAACCAGATTCACAAGGATTCTCCTCGGTTGCTATCCCAAAGGAGATGATCGGAAAAAAAATCGTCATTTTTCGATCTTGTTCCTACACACAAACGAGGTCGAACGGTGTCGAAAGTCAAATTTGGACACCACGAACCTCAATGTACTTTTCCACTCCGATTAAGGAGTGGTTTGTGGATGTAAAATTCGAAAAAGTCCCAGCAGATGGCAAATGTTGGGCAAAATTTCAGTGAGATAAAATTTTCTCGCTGAAACAAAAACCGGGCAGAGCTCATCATCGAGCTTGTCCGGTTTTTTTCTATAAGACAATAAACGCCACTGCTTCTACTACTATCCCTACCATCTCTCTTTTCTATCTACTACCGCCCTCCTCTATGATAGGTTACATCCCAAATACCTTTCTGTGTTTCATAAACATATTGATTACCTTCATTGTCATAAAATATCGGTCCACTGTTTTCCCCGGAATTTCTAT
>CAYORE010000080.1:0-13622 GCA_964406325.1 uncultured Bdellovibrionales bacterium
CCAATATCTCTGCCAAAAAACTTTTACCGCCGTCAACTTTTTTTGTTGCTGTAACCAATCCACAAAGTTATCTTTTCGAAAAAATATTTGTCTCAATCTCACCTGCTCTCCGGACATTCCAATTTCTCCCCCTTCTTCCTCTGATGATTTTCTATCTTCCAATTTCACAATATGCAAACCCAAAGGTGATATTATGACACCGGAAATTTCTCCCGGCTTCATTTTCTTTACTTCCTCCGCCACCTCCGGAATTATCTGCTCCATCCGCATCCAATTCAATTCCCCTTGTTGGCGAGCACTTTCTCCCTCTGAATATTTTTCCGCCAATTCTTTAAAATTATCTTTCTGGACATTTATTTTATTTAAAACATTCTCCGCCTCTTGATAACTGTCCGTATTCTTCACTTCTCTCTTATACCAGTCAAACAATTTCTGCAAATACAACTGGTTCTTAACGATTTTATTTTTAAAATCATCAACCGTCCAACCATAATTTGCCTTTAAAGACAAAGCCAACTGTCGGTAAGTTCCTCCCGAATTTTGCAGCGCCGTCTCCACACCTTTATTCACTTCCGCTTCACTAATCCTTATCCCTCTTTTTTCCGCCAACCTTCTCACAATAATATCTTCTATCAATTTATTTAAAACTGCTCGCTCTTTTATTTGTAAACGCATCTGTCCTTCAGTAGTGGAAAAGTCCACCCTCATATTTTTCCGAGCATAATCATTGCTTTGATAAAATTTTCGCACCGCCTCCACATCACTTAACAACTGATTGCTAAAAATATATTCTTGCTCAACCCTAACAACCGGCAAAGGAATTTTAGTATAAATTACTCTAAAAAATTTATTCTGAAAAATATCCAAATAAAAACTCATTACCAGCAACACCATCAATCCGGTCACAACTCCCAAAGACACCCACAATAAAACCCGTCGAAAAGTTGCTTTATCTTCCCTCTTGGTTTTTTTATTTTTTTTACTGTAAGATTTTTTTTTCATATTTAACACCTTTTTAAACTTTCAAATATCTTCTAATGGCAATAAATGAACTGACTACTCCCAATAATATACCCAAAACAAACTGTAAACCGACGGCTATTAAAATATTTTTGACAAAATAATCACCTAAAAACTGCTTGATAAACTTGGTGTTGGACAAAAATAACAAAGTGTCTCCGTTGTCCCCGCCGGAAATTGAATGTAAATACAGATAACTGACAACTATGGCGATAATCGCTCCCACCACTCCGTAAAGAAACCCTTCCCAAACAAAAGGCATTGTCACATAAGTATTGGACGCTCCCACTAATTTCATTATCTCTATTTCTTTTCTGTGAGTATAAATCGTAATGGTAATGGTATTAAAAGTGACCAAGATGGCGATAGCTGATAAAATAACGCCTAAAATTATCGCCATTTTTTGACTGGATTTAATTTCCTTATTCAAACCATTGATAACATCTTTATGCTCTTCATAGTTAACGCTGTCTATCTGCGATTTAAATTCCTCTCCCTGTAATTTCTGCGAAATTTGAGCATAGTCATCCGGATTATGAGCCTTAACGCTTAAAATATCTTCAAAAGGATTTTCTTCCAAAATTCCCAACACTTCTTTCATTGTTTGATTTTCTTCACTATCCCTGTTAAACCTTTCCAAAGTTTCTTCCTTGGGTATATGCACAACCCTTTCCACTTCCGGAAATTTCTCTATCTCTTCTTTAATCTTCCGAATATCCTCCGCCTTAACATCCTCTTTTAAATAGACGGAAATATTTACCCTGTCTTGCAAATCCTTTAACAATAAATCATTGGCCACTATATTGGCTATTTGAATATTAATAATAAACAAAGCCACGGCAATAACACTTATCACCGATAAAGCCAACCAAAAATTATGCATTACATTACTGATACCGGAAAGAAATGTTCTTTTGAATTGTAACCACATTTTTTATTTTTATTATTTTTTAAACACTTAATTTCATTCTTTAACTAAATACAATACTTACCCTTAGCATCGTCTCTGATAATTTTCCCCTTATCCATGGATATAACCCTTTTGGAAATTCTATCCACCACTCCTTTGTCATGGGTAGCCAACATCACCGTTGTTCCATATTCATTTATCTTTAAAAGCAATTGCATAATTTCCCAAGTGGAAATGGGATCTAAATTCCCCGTCGGTTCATCGGCCACCAAAACCTTTGGTCTGTTAACCAGCGCTCTCGCCAAAGCCACCCGCTGTTGTTCTCCTCCGGATAATTCACCCGGATATTTATGAAGTTTATGTTTTAAGCCGACAATATCCACAATTTGAGGAACATCTTCTTCAATTTCTTCCGGACTCTTGCCGGAAGCCTCCATTGCGAAAGCAACATTTTCCCAAACATTTTTTTGAGGCAATAGTTTATAATCCTGAAAAACGGTGCCGATTTGTTGACGATGTCCGGGTAAATGTTTTCTTTTTAAATCATTAATTTTTTGACGATGAAAATAAACATTGCCGGTAGTGGGTAATTCTTCCGCATAAATCATTTTCAACAAAGTGGATTTACCTGCACCGGAATAACCGACAAAAGTTACAAACTCTCCTTCCCTGATTTCCAAATTAACATCTCTTAGAACGGGCTTGTCATCTTTAGTATAAATTTTTGAAACTTTATCATATATAATCATATTTTTTAACTTTAGTTTTTATTTCTCTAAAATAATTTAATTCAACAAATCAAGCTCGCCGTCCAGTACTTTTTCCACCGCCGTAACCTGCCGACCACTTCTGTGATCCTTAACCATTTTATAAGGATGTAAAACATAAGACCTTATTTGACTGCCCCACTCCACCGCTTTTCTCTCACCTCTTAATTCATTTATCTCTTTAACCTTCTCTTCTTCCATTAATTTAATCAATCGTCCCTTAAGAATGGTCATCGCCTGTTCTTTATTTTTCAATTGAGATCTTTCATTTTGACAAGTTGCCACCAATCCGGTTGGCAAATGAGTAATTCTCACCGCACTATCCGTTGTATTAACACTTTGTCCTCCGGCACCGGAACTGCGAAAAGTATCCACCCTTAAATCCTTATTCTCAATCTGCAAAGATGAACTGTCTTCCATTATCGGCATCACTTCCACCATGGCAAATGATGTTTGTCGTAAATTATCCGCATTAAACGGTGACAACCTTACCAAACGATGCACTCCGGACTCATTTTTTAACTTCCCGTAAACCAATGGTCCTTCTATTTTCAAAGTGGCTGTTTTAATTCCCGCCTCCGCTCCGACAACCTTTTCCAAAATACTCACTTTCCAAGATTGCTTTTCTGCAAAACGCATATACATTCTCAAGAGCATTTCCGTCCAATCCTGAGCATCAGTTCCTCCGGCACCGGATTGAAAGGTTATAACCGCCCCTCCCTGATCATAAGGACCGGAGTATTTCAATCTTTCCTCAATCTTTTCAACTTCTTGTTTTAATTCCCCAAACTGCTCAATAATAAAATCAATTTCCTCCTCATCCTTAACGGTCAAATCCCCCTTCAACAGATCATCTAATCCTTTAATGTCATTGGTGATATTTTCCCAAACCAAAAGTTCGTTTCGCAAAAACTCCAAACGCCGAGATAATTCTCCCGATTTTTCATAATCACTCCAAACATCTTCTTCCTGCAATTTATTTTCTATTTTTTTTATCTCTTCTCTTTTTCCAACCAAGTCAAAGACTGTCTTGCCAAGGCAAGATTTTATCTTTTATTATCTTTAATTCTTTTTTAACATCAACCAATTCCATTGTTTTAAATTCATTACTAATCAACATCTTAAAAAAATACAACTACCCTTATACGATTTTGACAAAAAATCAACAAGGAAAAAACCGGAAAACAACCTTCTGTCAATCATTTAAAATATATTTTCCTCCTTAGCCTTTTTTTGCGCTTCTTTTAAAATTTTATTGGCAATCTTTTTATTCTCTCTTAAAAACTTTTTAGCCGCCTCTCGTCCTTGACCCAATTTTTCATTGTCATACTGAAACCAAGCTCCGGCTTTCTTTACAACTCCAAACTGCACACCCAAATCCAGCAAATCTCCTTCATAAGAAATTCCCTGATTATACATAATGTCAAATTCCGTATTTTGAAAAGGAGGGGCCACTTTATTTTTAACCACCTTAACCTTTACGCGATTACCGATTATTTTATCCCCTTGCTTAATTTGCGCCGAACGACGAACCTCAATTCGCACTGAAGAATAAAATTTCAAAGCATTTCCTCCGGTAGTTGTTTCCGGATTACCAAACATCACTCCGATTTTCATTCTAATCTGATTGATAAAAATGACCGTTGCATTGCTCTTAGCAATGGCACTGGTTAATTTTCGCAAGGCCTGAGACATTAAGCGTGCCTGCAATCCCATATGACTCTGCCCCATTTCTCCCTCCAATTCCACTTGCGGAGTCAAAGCCGCCACCGAATCAACAATAATAATATCAACGGCGTTGGAACGAACCAATGATTCCACAATCTCCAAAGCCTGCTCTCCGGCATCCGGTTGAGAAATCAACAAATCCTCCACATTCACTCCAATTCTTTTAGCATAAACGGGATCCATAGCATGTTCCGCATCCACAAAAGCCGCCACTCCACCGGCCTTTTGGGCGTTGGCGACAATATGCAAAGACAAAGTGGTCTTTCCGGAAGATTCCGGACCATAAATTTCTATAATTCTTCCTCGCGGAATACCGCCAATCCCCAAAGCAATATCCAAAGATGGTGACCCGGTGGGAATTGCCGCCACATCAACTTTTTGAATATCTCCCAATTTCATAATGGATCCTTCACCGAATTTACTTTGAATTTCATCAATTATGCCAGCCACTTTCTTCTCCTCTTTTCCGGTTGATTTTTGAGCATTTTTAATGTCTTTTTTAGCTCCCCCCTTCGCCTTAGTTTTAGTTGCCATAAACTTTTATAATTATTTTTAATGGGACCGCTATCCAACCCCGTTTTTATACCTAATTAACATCTTATATTATACATCAAACATACTTTAAAGCAAGAAAAGCGAGTTAAACCACCCCATGAGCACAAAAACCAATCAATCACCGAAAATTTAATCAAAAATAAACCTCGCAAATCTTCAATTCTATGAATTTTGGTAAATACCGCCCTACCTTTCATCTTCAATTGCCTTTTCTTCAGTTGCTTTTTTGTTCGACGAAGAAACAATGCTTTCAGTCCCTTGTCCACTTTCCGATTCCGTTTGGCGAATTTCTCCCGATTTACCCCCTCCTTCTTCATTTAAATCATTCTTGCTAAAAATAACATCTCTAATCACACCTTCATTCGGAGACAATTCTCTAAACTCTTGTTCATTATTTAATTTAATTAGGGTTTGATTGGCTTGCCCGGAAGTTATTGAAATTTCCTCACGACCTTCAAAAACTTGCTCCGCCCCCACCAGAACCGTTCCTCTGTAAACAACTGTTCCATCAACCTTAACTGCTATCCATACCGGCACCTCTTTGGCTTTTATAATCACTTTTACCGTATCCTCCTCCTTTTTATCTTCTTGTCCAGCATCATTGTTTTTTTCGGGAAAGTCTTCAGAGTATTGAGCGGACAACTTAATCGTTTTAGTTATCTCTTGACCAAACTTATTGACCACCTTAACAATCAATTCATTAATCCCTTTTTTAAGAGCAATTCTTTCCCCAAATTCTCCCCTTTCATTTACGAAGATAGCCTGCCCGTTAACCGTAACTTTATTACCAACATCCGTCACACCAACCAATTCCGTGGAACTGTGCTCTATAATGGAATTGTTAACGGGTTTTGAAATCAACAAACGAGGAGTTGCCGAAAATCGTCCGGCTTCTTTATAAAAATACCACCCGATAAGCACAACAAAAATTCCGAAAAAGATACCAAAAACCATTCGGGAAGACAAAGTAACTGTTGGAATATTTATTTTTTTATTCTTCTTCTCTTTTTTATTCGTTTTTTTTATATTATTTTCTATTCCCCTCTCCTTTTCATAAATTCGCAAAACATCCTTGGCGCTTATTCTTAAAAAATTAGCATAATTCCTCAAGAATCCTCTAACATATATTTCTGACGGCATATTCTCATAATCATCATTTTCTATTTGCCGTAAGTATTTCTTATTTACCTTAATAGCGTTAGCAATTTCCTCTAACGAAACTCCGGCTCGTTCACGAATTTCTCGCAAACGCTCCCCCAAAGTCTTACTGTTAATTTGTTTTCTACTGAATTCCGGAGTCATATTTTTAATTTTATACCCTATGAGACTATCTGACGATTGTCGCCTTAGACAAATATCAATGCCGGCCACCAACTGCCCATTAGCAATACCATTTACTGACCATCTTAATCCGCCACTACTATCCCATCTCGCAACCCTTCCACACCCTCAGAGTTGATAGCCTTTAAATGATAACCAATATTATTTCCGGTAAACATATCTTTGGCTTGAATGGAAATATTTTTTAACAAATCAATACTATGTCCCACTTGATTAACGGATGGAGTAACACTTACTAAAAATTCCGCCTTTTCCGCCGGAGAGATAAAGCCGGTCCCCATATCCACCACACCCAAATTCCATTTCAACTTATTACTATTACCATCAAATTTTAAATTATCCCCCTCCGGATAAATTTGTCTTTCCCAACCGGTACCGGAAGGCAAATCCGCCAAAAGTTCCACACCTTTTAATTGACTGGTGGTATTGTACACATTAAATTGAATTTTAAACAAAGCCTTTTTATCAACTTTTAATACACCTTTTTCATTTTCCGCCTCCGGTACATAAACTGCTTTAACATTAATTCCCGCTACCGAATTAATCGGTACCTTCAACTCAGAAGAAACAACTCGCTTGTTTTCAAAAATAGGAGAATCCACATCCAAACTTTCAATTTCCGAATGTGCCAAAGTGTAAATATTCTTATCTTTTTTGCTTCCGGGAATAATCCTGTCCTGTAACCTGACCCGAAAATCAACTCTTCCCTCTTCTCCCGGCTCCAATAATTTCAATTTATCCAAATCGGCCGCTTTCCAAGTAATAACATTTTCCCTGCTGTCATAATATCCATATTTAGTATCCACACTGCTTCTGTCTATATATTTACCGGGCAAATAACTTTTAAGAATTAAATTACGCAAAGGAGTGGTACTATTATTCTTGAAGAAAATCGTATACTGTAAATAATCTCCTGGGGAAACATTTTGCGTATCCACAACTTGCCTCAATAATACTTTTTGAGGAACAATTCTTAAAGTTTTTTCCGCTTTACTAAAAATAGTTTCACCCTCACCCTCTTTCAATAAAAATATTCCAAATTTTTTTATTTCGTCCAACTGTCCGGTTATTTTTCCGGTAACGGTTATTTTTTTCTGATCACCGGCCGAAAGATTATCAATTAACCATTCATTTTTCCGGCCCTCCAAAAGATTCAGTGAACTGTTTTCGTAAACAAATCCTTCCGGATAATCAATTTTTAAAATCATATTTTGAAAATCATCTTGATCATCATTTTTGACAATCACATCCATAACAACAGTTTCACCGCTACTAACCGTTTCGCTGGTGGAAACATAAATGCTCAAATTCCTTTTCTTGATTTTAATATTCTTTACGACATCCGCTTGAAAATAACTGGAAATATTACTTGGCTTATAAACAACTTTGGCTTTTAAAAACATCTGTTGATCGTTGGTATAATTAACCCGCACTCCTATTTTATAATGTTTTTTATTATGTTTTTTAATTTTCCCAACGATTATCTTAGCTCCGGATAAATTTCTATCCACCACTAAATCATTCGGCAACAAAACAAAGTTATTCGGCAACTCAAGATGCAACACGGAATCATCTAAGTCCACTCTGTTTTTATTATCAATGTCCACTTCATAATAAACTTCTTCTCCCACCGCCACAATTTCCGGACCATTAAGAGAAATTTTAACATTCTCTTCCTTAAAAGCGCTGTTTTTTAATCTAACAAAAAAAACAGTAAGTAAGGATATAAAAACAATTACCGCCAACACTGAAACTACCAAAGCAATATTTATATTTTCCCCATGTTTCCACTCCCACCAACTTTCTTTCTTTTTAGCTTGTTCTGTTAAGATATGTTTTTCCACTTCTTTAAAGCGACTTTGTTCATCGGGACGATGTTCATCCAATGGACGATAAATATCTTCAGCCATCTCCCGTTCTTCTATAGTCGGCTGATGTCGTTTGCGAAAAATTTTATTTAATATCTCTCCCAGTCTCATTTAATTTTATCTTTAATATTTATAGTTACAAAATTTTATCTTTTCTCGTTTCTAATATCATTATAACAAAAAAAAGACTCTTTCAAAAGACCTTTTTTAAAAAGTTGTTTTCAAATTTTGTTTTCACGGAAGTACTTCCAAACTCCGTTTTTCATCACTACTTCAATCTACAACTTCTTAAAAAAACTTACCAACACCCCTTTACAAACAAAACCTCCAACATTTTAACATTTAAAATTGATTTAAAATTCTTGACCGGCGTATGCTGGTCTTGACCGGCGTATGCTGGTCTTGACCGACAAATACCTATTTCACCTTATAAAATAATTTTTCTCTCAGTTATTTGCTCTAAAATCAAACGAGTAAATCTTTTCAAATCCTCTATTGTTCCATTGTCAACTTTTAATTTTTGTACCAAAGAAATATCCTGTGTTACCAAAAACTTTATCAATTTAATCAGATTTTTATCCAAATTAAATTGCAAATTATGTCCCTTGCTCACCTGACAACCGCAAGTTATTCCTCGAGATAAAACAAAGGTATAACTATCCCTTTCTTTTATTTTTTGTCCACAGTAAATACACTTATGAAATCTGGGAAAATACCCTCCCTGATAAATGACTTTCCAAAGTAAAGATAACTGTGCTAATCGACCAACTTCTTGCCAACCAGGTCGCCTCCCTTTCAAATTTTTTTCCTTTTTAATTTCAGAAAAATTATTCAACAGTTTAAGATATTCTTTCAGCGCTATAAAAATTTCCTCACTTTGCTCATTGTCCGGCAAAAGTTTTTCCAAAATATTTATTGTTTTTTGTCCGTCAATCAAATAATCCAAATTTTTTTTCAAATCAATATATTGTCGCAAAACAATCACTCCTTTCACCCGATCCAAATAACGACATTTAACCAAAAAAATATCCGAACGCGTAAATGGCTCCAACCCGGAAGCCAATTTGGCCACCAACTTTCTAGTTCCGATACCCACCACTCGCATCTTTCCATATTCCCGCGAAAAAACAGAGTAAATTCTATCATACTCTTTACTTTTCCACGATCTTAAAATTATAACTTCAGTTTTATAATCAGACATTACTATTTTATATTAAACTTATCCCCAAAGGGGAAAATTGGCGAAAATCTTGGTTTGAAAACAGTTCCTAAATAAGCTTATTTTATATTTTCTCTCATTTTAATTTTAGCCGAAATTTTCTTTTCTGCCTACCCTTATTCTCAAACTCCAATCTTAACACCACCTCTTTATCCACCGACCATCAAACAAAACCGATAAGTAATTTTCTTAGTCCAGCCACTAAAATACCTGATTGACGACCAAGCCGTTATTTCAACCGGCTAATCTCGGCCTCAACCAATAATGATTACTTTCATCTTGCCAATGACCATTATCTGTTCTATACTTTAAATACAGAAAAGTTTTTTCATTTTTAAAATTAATAATTCTAAATTAAATTTAAATTCTTGACCGGCGTATGCTGGTCTTGACCGGCGAATGCCTGGTTTAAATTTTAAATTATCTACTTATGTCAAAACAAACTTTTTTTTCGGGAGTACAACCGTCGGGAAATTTACATATCGGAAACTATTTGGGAGCAATTAAAAACTGGGCGGATATTCAAGAAGAATATAACGCCATTTGTTGCGTAGTTAATTTGCACGCCATCACCGTTCCTCAAAATCCGGAAGAATTAAATAAAAAAACTTTGGAAGTCGCTAAATTATACATCGCCGCCGGACTCAATCCTGAAAAAGTTACAATTTTCAGACAATCGGACATTCCCCAACACACTGAATTAATGTGGCTGTTAAACACCATTACCAAAACCGGAGAATTATTTAAAATGACCCAATTCAAAGACAAATCCGGAATTCAAAGCAATGGAGCAACGGAAAAAATTAGTGTCGGTGCCGGACTTTTAAACTACCCTATTCTAATGGCCGCCGACATTCTTCTTTACAACGCCGATGTTGTTCCGGTTGGTGAAGATCAAACTCAACATATTGAAATTACCCGTACACTGGCGCGACGATTTAACAAAAAATTTGCAGAAGTTTTTACCGTTCCAAATATTTACACCTCTCCGGCCGGAAAGAAAATCATGGCCTTAGACGACCCCTTGAAAAAAATGTCCAAATCCGCTGAGGCGGTAAACAGTCGCATTGAGCTTCTTGATGAACCGGATGTTATTCGCAAAAAAATAATGAAAGCAACAACCGATAGTGAAAATAAAATTTACTACAGCGATGATCCGAAGAAGGCCGGTTTGAAAAATTTATTGAATATTTTTTCCATCGTTACTGACCGCTCACCGGAAAAAGTTGCCGAAGAATATGCCGACAGGGGTTATGGTGATTTTAAAAAAGATTTGGCTGAAGCTGTAGTTGAATACTTAAAACCAATTCAAAATAAATTCAACGACATTTCCGATGAAGAAATTTTACAAATCTTTACTCAAAGTAAGAAAAAATTACTTCCCCAAGCCGAAGCAAATATCCTTAAAGTTAAAAAAGCAATGGGGCTTGAATAGGATGAATTTTTCTAATTCTTGACCGGCGAATGATGGTTTTAACCGGCGAATGCTGGTCTTGACCGGCGTATGCTGGTCTTAACCGATGAACACTAGTCCTTACCGGCGCATGCCGGTTTAAACTCCGATTGATTGATAAGTTTTTTCAAAAAGTGGCAGATTGGGAAAAATTGGAGAAAATTGAAGTTTGAAAATAACACCTAAATAAAAAACGGGCAAAGCCCGTTTTTTATTTAAGACATTATTCCCACCTGATTATTTGTTGCCGTATAAATCCCTGAATAAACAACAATAAATCAATCATCGCCATCTCTCTGACATTATTTTATTCAAAAAGTTTACACGGCAACAAATAAGTGAAATAATGATTATTTTTTTACCGCATCCTTTAATCCTTTACCCGCTTTAAACTTTGGTACTGTAGTGGCAGCTATCTGGATTTTTTCACCGGTAGCCGGGTTAACACCTTGACGAGCCGCTCTTTTGGAAGTTGAAAAAGTTCCAAATCCGGTAAAAGCTACTGTTCCTCCACTTTGAAGCTCATCGGTAATAATATCCAACAAAGCTGTCAAAGCCATTTCCGCATCTTTTTTACTCATTCCGGTTTTATCGGATAGAGCACTTACTACTGCTTGCTTATTCATATTATTCACCTCTCTTTCTAGTTTATTTTTTTTAATATTTTTAAATATCTTTCGACCACAACTGTATTATACCATAAAGCCTTTATTTAAGCCAATAGCACAAGGTTGAGCTGTGGATAACTCATTTTTTTGAGAGATCGATTTTAAGCTTCCTTTCTTCATAATTGCCCAATCCATTTCCCTAACAAAATTTTTCAATAATTGATAAATAAATTTTGTCACAAAAAAATCCTCTTGTCATAAGTTTGAATACTTAATTAATTCAAGAGTGTCAAAATTAAAAGCGCGAATACTCGCGCTTTTAATTTACTTTTCACACCATCGCCAATCAAATTTCAAGATTATTTACCAGGTCAAAAGAAATTTCCAAAGAATTGACCAGTCTTCCCCCGTCTTGGCTAATCGCCACTCCTGATCGGTGTAACCGAAATCTCCCTTGGTATAGTTTTGATTCTTTCTTAAATGCACTGTGTCCTTACCGTCCATTTTCCTATCCGGATCATAAGTTTGAATATATTGTGCCACATCTTCTTCTTTTACCACAATCTTATACTTTCCTTTGCACAAATCTTCAAACTTATAATGCCCGTTATGATTAGTACGCGTTCTGGCAATAACTTTACCCTTATCATCCTTTAATTTAACCCTAATTTTCTTCAAGCCCTTTTCTCCCTTATCCTGCTTACCATTAGCATTGGCATCAAACCAAATGGTATTACCGATAGTACCGGAACAATCTTCTTCGGCGCTTACCGCCGGACCGGCCGGATCAATAATTACTCCGTTAGCGACGCCATCCATATCATATTGACCACCGTCGGTAATATCATACTGAGCCACTGTCACATCCCTGCCGTTAACATTAACAGTGGAATAAGTTACAATATTTGAAATATCCGCATATACCTTTCCATTGGCGTCATATTTTTTAAATTTCCACTCCGCCGTATCATAAACTTTGTCATAATAAATTTTAACCGTAGCACTTTCACCTGGCGTCCCACATCTCAAATTAAAATCATTCAAACCTACCGGATAAGTATACTCTTCATCTTGTACTTCCAATTCACTCTCTCTAATAATTACATACCCATTAACTACATTACAATCCCCGGTAACCTCCAAAGTAGCATATTCTCCGGTCATCGGATTTGGTTTAGTTGCCACTGAACTCTGTAAAGCATCTCTAATGCCATCACCGTTTCCGTCTCCGCCCGGAGCAATATTTTCATCTTCATCAGAATTTCCATCACCATCACCGTCTATCGGGATGTACGGTCCTTGCCTAATACTCGGCCCCGGATCCCCATTACTTTTTTTACAAACCATTATCAAGTCAAACTGCTCGGAAGGAATAGCCAAATTAATAACTCCGTTAACAAAATCACCATTGGCATCCAAATTAAAGATTGTTGGATAGGGATCTATTTGACCAGTCGGATCAGTAGTGAATTCTACCGTACCATTAGCATAATCGGTTCCGCAAGTAACATTCTGGGTAACAATTTGCGGTCCCACCGAACTTCCCGGACCGGGGTTGGTAGTAAAAGACATTTCCATTACTGTCACCGTAATAGTCTGAACATCCGTCAACCCTTTAGAATCCGTAACGGTTACTTCTACAATATAGGTGTTGTTAGTATCAGCATCCTGTGGATTTTCGTAATCCGGTGCAGTTATAAATGTCAATTCACCTGTTGAAGAATCAATTGTAAATGCTCCGGAATCATCTCCCCCTGTAATTGAATAAGTTGCTGTATCTCCAGCATTTGGATCAGTTGAGGTTACAGTTGTTACCGCTGTTGTGTTTTCCGGAACATTTATAGAAGCTGTTGCTCCACCACTATTTGATGTGATTTCCGGTGCTTCGTTAGCATCAAATGCTCCTTTGGTAATACTTGGTCCTGGTTCTCCAGTTGAAGTTTTACATGTAATCACAATATCAAAATCTTGAGTTAATGGGTCTACTGTTGTAATTTGAACATTTGAATACTCTCCGTTTCCATCAAGACTTGCTGTTGTTGGATGTGGATTAATTTGTCCCGTTGGGTCTGTTGTAAATTCAACAGTTCCATTAGCATAATCAGTTCCACAAACTCCTGTTGCTGTGATAACTTCTCCCGGTCCAACGATTA
>CAYORE010000081.1:0-3169 GCA_964406325.1 uncultured Bdellovibrionales bacterium
TTATGAAAAACATCAGAAATTTTTGTATCATCGCGCATATTGATCATGGGAAGTCCACTTTGTCGGACCGGCTTTTGGAAGTTACCGGAACGGTGGAGAAGCGAGAAATGAAAGAGCAATTACTTGACCAGATGGATTTAGAAAGGGAGCGAGGAATTACGATTAAGTTGCAACCGGTGCAAATGAAATATAAAGAATTTGTTTTGAATTTAATAGACACTCCCGGACATGTTGATTTCGCTTATGAAGTTTCGCGGTCTCTCGCTGCGGTGGAAGGAGCGGTTCTTCTGGTTGATGCTACCCAAGGAGTGCAGGCTCAAACTTTAACAAATTTATATTTTGCCTTAGAGCAAGATTTGGAAATCATTCCCGTTTTAAATAAAATTGACCTACCCAATGCCGATGTGGAAAAAGTGAAAAAAGAGATTGTTCACATCCTGGGCTGTTCGGAAGAGGAGATTTTGGCGGTTAGCGGAAAGACCGGTGAGGGTGTGGAGGATTTGTTGCGGGCAATTGTGGAGCGTGTACCGGCACCGAAAGGGAAGTTAAAAGATTATGAAACGGGAGAGCCGGAACCGCTAAGAGCTTTAATCTTTGATAGCGTTTACGATTCGTACAAAGGCGTTTTGGCTTATGTGCGGATTGTGGATGGAGAAATTAAGAAGGGTGAGAAATTGAAGATGTTGGCGACCGGCGGGGAGAGCAATGTGGTGGAACTGGGACATTTCGCTCCCAAATATGTTTCTTGTGACAAATTGTCTGCCGGCGACATCGGGTATATTGCCACCGGATTTAAAAGTGTTAAGGAATGTAAGGTGGGGGATACCATTACGACTGCAACTGCGTTGCAGTCGTCACGGAAGGATGCGGAAGAGACGCGGCGGACCGACGCGGAATTGCGACTGCGTCGCTACGGAAAGGATGTGAAAGAGACGCTAAGCGGTACGGAAATTGAACCTCTGCCCGGTTATGCGGAGGTGAAGCCGATGGTTTATGCCAGTTTTTACCCGGTTGACGGTGGGGAGTATAATACGATGAGAGACGCCTTAGACAAATTAACTTTAAACGACAGTGCTTTTACCTTTGAGCCGGAAAGCAATCAGGCCTTGGGTCGGGGATTTCGTTGTGGATTTTTGGGGCTATTGCATTTGGAGATTATTCAAGCCAGATTGGATCGGGAGTTTAATATTCAACCGACTATCACCACACCCAGCGTGGTTTACCGAGTGCATAAAAAAAATACCGATGAGATTTTAGATATTTATTCGCCAACCGAATTACCCGATCCTTCCCAGATTAATTTTATAGAAGAGCCCTTTGTAAAACTGGAAATAATTACTCCCGCTCAATACTTGGGTAATGTTATGGAGTTGACCGGTAATATTCGGGCGGAATATAAAAGTACCGATTACATTGACACGGAACGAGTGCAATTGGTTTTTGAAGCTCCTCTGATGGAAGTGGTGGTTGATTTTCACGATCAGTTAAAAAGTGTTTCATCCGGTTACGCTTCTATGAGTTATGAGCCGATTGATTATCGAGCCAGCGATTTGGTTAGAATTGATATTTTGGTAGCGGGCGATAAGGTGGATGCTTTTTCCAGAATTGTTCCTCGGGAAAGAGCATTTAGTGAAGGAAAAACTATTGTGGAAAAATTAAAAGAAATTTTACCAAGACAAAATTTTGTGGTGGCGATACAAGCGGTTATCGGTGGCAAGGTGATTGCCCGAGCGACTCTAAGTGCTTTTCGTAAAGATGTTACCGCTAAACTTTACGGGGGGGATGTAACCAGAAAAAGGAAGTTATTGGAAAAACAAAAGAAAGGAAAAAAGAAAATGGCTCAAAGCGGGAAGGTGGAAATCCCTCCGGAAGCGTTTTTGAAAGTTTTACGAAAGTAAATATAACGGCGACGGCGTTGCCGTCGCCGTTAACATCAACCGGTATAAATAATAATCAAATTTAATTTGACAACTTTTTTTAATTTATATACACTAAAAAACTCACTTGAAAAGTGAGTTTTAATTTTTTAAATAGCAAAAAATATGTCACAATTAAAAACGGGGGAAAATGATTCAATTGTGAAATGGCCAAGGGGAGAAAAACAGGAGGAGGGGAAGCCGGAAATATTAAAAGAGGAGAAACTGGCAGGGATGCTTATTTCGGAAATAGATACGGCAACTGATTTGAAGGGTGTGAATATTTATAATTTTTTTCCTTTATTGGTTATTAGTGGAAGGGTGGATAAGGCAGTGGCTCTTATAAATAATTATGAGAATAATCAGAAATGTTTGGATTATGCGGAATTGTTGGTGGAAGTTTGTTTTCAGGAAGATAAACCGACAGAGGCTTGGCGGGTTTTTCAGGAATATGTTGATAGGGGGGCAAGTCTTGCTTTTTGGCGTAGTTTTTGTTTGGAATTGGCGAAAAAGGGGGATGACAATTTAATCACCGAAGTTATTAAATTTGCATCAGACAGGGAATCGGCAGTTATTGCCGGAGCTATTTTAATGGAAGCACTTTTGGAACAAAATAAAATCAACTTGGCTTCGTGTCTTCGTAGTAGATTATTGAGCAAGCAAAAAACAAAAGAGATAGAAGATGAAATTTTTAACTCAATAATACTATTGTATGAGAACAGCAGAATGGACTTATCTGAGCTGCAGCATTTTTTTGAGATGAAATACTATATTTCAAAAAAAGCAGAAGAGACGAGATTTGGGTTTTTAATACGCTTTTTATGCCGATCGTTAGTTGCTGTAGAAAAGAACTTAAATGTAGTGACAGTATTTATTAATAATTTTGATAATTATTTGCAAAGAGGAGATGTGGACTTCAAAACCTTCCAAGAAATTCATGATTATCTTTTAGAAAATGGTGAATTTAATATTCATCAAGATTTTTTTAAAAAAATGAGTTTAAATGGTTTGGTGTATGATGAATTTCAAAATGATTCAAAAAAAATCGCTTTGACTAAAATTTTCTATGGCATAAGAACAGAAAATAATAAGTTGCATCAAGAGGGATTAAAAGAGTTTAAAGAGCACAACAGAAGGAAGATAGAGGATTTGGGAGATATTGAAAGTGACACCACGGCAGATTATGGGTGGGTTACTTATGCCTGGGAAAAACAACATTTACAACATAGATTGTTGGCGGAAATTTATGCTCA
>CAYORE010000082.1:0-2004 GCA_964406325.1 uncultured Bdellovibrionales bacterium
TCGCACAATAACATCAGCCGCTACGGTAGTGTAAGCATGCCCGATATGCGGCTGGGCATTGGCATAATACACCGGTGTAGTAATAAAAAATTTTTCTTTCATAATATTTTTCCCTTAGCAATTTACAAAAAATCCTTTCCCCGTCTTTTCAACAATCAATTCCCAAGTATTTTTATACTATCCCAAAAAAAGATTTTTGGCAATAAAAAATTTTAAATACTTATCGTATTTAAAATTTTTTTACAACACTTATTTGATCCACCAAAACAATCTCAATAGCCACCAGCATACTGTTTATTATTTGTCTTTATTGCCATCTATTTTTTCCAACTCCTTTTCCACTTCTTTATTCCAAGAAATTTTCACCCCCAAGCTCTGTCCTATGCCGTCCACCAGACTATCCAATTTCGCTTTATCCATTTTCTCGGGAAATTTTCTTTGCCTCCCGATATAAAAAATGTTATTCATTAGCAATATAATTTTTTGATCAATTTCTTCAATTTCTTTTCTACTTTTAGTCCGTAAATAAACATCAATCTGTTGCGTTAAGTTATCACCGGCTTTAAATATCCCTTTCTCTAAAACTTCCTCCCAAGCTTCCTTAAAAACACTTTGTTCTTCTGTAGGTATTTTTTCTCCATGCAAACGCTCTTGATATGCTCCAATTACCGCTCCTAAAATACTCATATTTAAAAAATTAATTATTATCTAACAAATCCTCCTCTTCCTTTAATTCTTCCCGTAATTTTTTCCTGGCATCAGATAATCGCACTAAAGAAAACACCACCAAAGCCGCCAAAATAATCCCAATCAAATTAATCACAAAAGAAGCAAAAGCATTGTAAAAAATTCTAAAATTCAAAATACTAATTCCAATTGCACTAACGGAAAGTGGCGGAATCAAGGCTACGGCAATCGCCACGCCGGACATAAATTTTGCCAACTCACTCCGTACCAAAGCGATGGAAGCCCCAAATCCGGCCACCAAAGCGATTAAAATAGTACTGAGATTTACCCCTACTCGCAAAGACATTTCGTGATTTAATTGTTCTACATTCACTTTACCCTCATTTAAAAGAAGGGCGAAAATCAAAGATGCTCCCAAGGCGTAAATCGTCCACCAGGCCACTACTTTAAAAGAACGATAAATCAATTTATTATCCGCCATTTCAATTCCCAAGGCAATCGCCAAAATCGGCGACAACATCGGTGCCACCAACATTCCCCCGATAATCACCGCCACATTATCCTCAATAATTCCCATCGTCGCCAAAGCCGCCGACACGGCAATCATCACAAAAAAACTTTTTCGCGGAGAAGATGATTCAATAATTTCCTCCACCGCCCTATTCTTATCCGCAGAAGTCACATCACTAAAAAGACGATCTTCCAATCTGTTGGCGACCTTTTTATTGACAGTTTGTTTTTTAACTCCTCTTTTTTTATTTTTTATTGTCTTATTTTGTTTTCTCGCCATTCGTTTTTAATTTAAATTTAATCTTAACTCACAACTATTTATTTTTCAAAGATTTAACACTAAGAATTCCCCCTTCTTTTTTTTCATCAATCAACTGTTCCATTTCTTTCTCAGCAAATAAAGAGAAAACCACCCTGATGGCAATAATCAAAACCAAAGCCGCCAAATCAATCCACAAAGCCCTGTCCGATTTTAAGATAACCGTTTCTATTATATCCCGTCCAATCAAAAAATCCAACCCCAATAAAATATGTTTTACCAAAATAACTCTAACTTGCCAAAATGTTTTCCCCGTTAAAAACGCCCAAAACCCGCTGAGCGACCCGAGTGTTATCACTAAAATACCTATCAGACCAATGAAAAACGCTACATAATTTAATAAACCGAAAATAATTTCCTGCATTTTTTATATTTTAATTTATTAAAAACTCATACTCTTAATCAATATTTTTCTCAGTATCGCTTTCCTCTTCATTTACATTATCTGTCTTATTTTCTTCATCTTTGTTCACACTATCTTCCTTCTT
>CAYORE010000083.1:0-3098 GCA_964406325.1 uncultured Bdellovibrionales bacterium
TTTTCAATCTCACTACAAACCTCACTCCACAAGCCTTGCTTGTAGAGAATGGAGAATATTAATGAACAAGAACTATCGCACGCTTTTCACCGGTAAGAATTTTATTCACATCTCCCGGAAAATCATGAATAGCTTGATACAAAACCTTTTGGTCATATTTATAATTTTTCCCCCGACGGGTACCGGGATCGTTGGTGATAAAAACACCATCCACCTTCCGTCCGGCACTATCCTTTATCGCCGTGTCATCATACCCGATTATCACCAAATTGTGATACAAAGGACCAGGAGGGGTAAAGTTCGGATTATGTAATTCTCTGCCGGCGGTGGGAATTAAAATTATATTCCCTTGAACCAATTCTTTTTTTAAATCCCCAATGGTAAAATCTTGAATTATCTTCAAATTGTTTAAATGATAAAAATTTTCCCCGATTTCTTTAGTTGCTTGAATATTCGTATCATAAAAATCACCATACCGCTCCAACTGATATTTAACCAACTGTTGAATTTCCTTTTCGGCTATTTGTTTGGTCAGTTCCTTTCCGTCATTATGATATTTTAACATAATCAAACTCGCCTCCTCACAGGCCTCTTCATGCAATTGATCCCATTTGGCAAAAGGGGATTGAGTGGTAAATGTTACCAACCAAACAACCCGCTCCGGCAACGAAACTTCTTCCCGAGCATTCGCCGACATCCTATCCGACCTCTTTCTTTCCAATTTTTTTTCCGATTTTTTCTCAGATAAATCAGAGGAAAAATTTTTCTTTTCTTCCTCTGTTCTGGTAGTATTGCTTAAAAACCCTTCTTCTATCACTTGATTATCCTTAGCGTTTCTATCACCGTCATCAATAATCACATCTGAATTACTTTCAGTAAACATTATCGCTCGCCAAAACATCGTACTAACAATAATTGCATAAATAATAAACCAACTCAACCCTCGCCACAAAAATTTTCTTACTTTAAAATTTGTTAGATAAAATAAATAAAAAAATAAAGCGGTTAAAATACTGACCGTATCTATACCGACATCTAACAATTTTCCGCTCCGTCCAACAACAAATAATTGATGAAATTCATCCAAACAGGCATAACCGACGGACAATAAAAAAGCCCAAAGAAAAGTATTCCTTATTGAATAGTGTCGCCCTTTAAAAAACAATCTGGCCAAAAATACAACCAATAAAGCATACTCCAAAAAATGAGCTCCTTTTCTTAAAATTATTTCCCAAGGAACACTTAGACCACTTTTCAAACTCGGTTGAGCGGAAAAATAAAAAATAATTCCCGCCATAAAAACAACGGGAATTATATAATTAAACAAAAAATATATTTTTTTTAGATACATCCTCTCTGAAACATTTTTCATAAACCGAAATTATTTTAAGCGTTTTAAATTGCCAGCCAAAAACAATCCGGACAACTCTATGTCAACCAACAACCAAATGGTTTTGCAACCATAATAATCCGACTACTGTCTTTTTTGCTCTTGGTTTTATATCACTCATCTCTCTCCCCTTCACTAATCAAATCATTAAGCACCTGATACAAAGAAAATACCGGCCGCCAAAACCAAACAAATCTTTCAATAAAAAATTCAAAAAATTTATGCATCGCCTTTTAGTATTCCCTTAAATATTATTATTATTTTTTTCGCCGACCACCTTTTCGTTTCTTGCTTTTTTCTTTTAAAATTTTCAAATCATCCTCTTCGCTCAATCTGGTATAAATGGCAATTAAGAAAAAAACAATTCCCACTTCCAACCATTGCGTAGAAGCCAACCACATATCCTCAACCGCCCAACCAAAAACGGCCGCCAAAACCGCAATGGAAGCAAAAATAAAAAATCCGTCCGCTAAAGTTTTATGAAACATATTTAATCACCACCCTCCTAGAAATTAATAATTAAAAATATAAAACTATTTTCTTTAAAACTATTTCCTTAAACAACCCAACGCTTATGCTTATTAAACCACTTTGTTTCCAATAATCTCATAAAAATCCGTGTAATCACAATGGCGGTAAACATAGATAGCAACACACCAAGAATTAAAATAAGAGCAAATCCTTGAATAAAACCGGTACCGAAAATAATCAAAATCAAAGAAGTCAAAATGGTCGAATAATTTCCATCTCTAATGGAACTCCAAGCTCTCCTAAACCCCTCCTTAACCGCCGCCGACAACTCTCTCCCCTTTTTAATTTCCTCTCTAATTCTTTCAAATATAAGAATATTGGCATCAACCGCCATTCCAACTGACAAGATAAATCCGGCAATACCGGGAAGAGTTAAAGTAATTCCAAAAGAAGTTAAGGAGGATAATTTAATAATTGTTACCATTATTAAAGCATAACTTGTCAAAGCAAGTACCGCCACCAAACCGGCTAACCTATAATAAATAATCATAAAAACACCCACCGCCACCAAGCCCCAGAAGGCCGCTTGCAAACTTTTCTGCAAAGACTCCGCTCCCAAAGAAGCTTCAACGCTTTGTTCCTGCACTAAAGTTATCGGCACCGGCAAAGCACCGGCATTCAATCGCTGTGCCAATTCTTTAGCTTCCGGCAAGGTAAATCCGCCACTGATTTCCGCCCGACCATCCCTAATAACCGCTTGAACTACCGGAGCACTAATTACCGTTCCATCCAAAAAGATAGCCACTCTTTTACCCTTGCTTCGCTCGGTAATTTCTTTAAACAACTCCTTCCCTTCTTTGTTAAATTGCAAAGATACCGCCGGCTGACCGGTTTGATTTTGAAAAGTCACTTCCGCTCTCTCCAATTGGCGACCGGTTAATCCGGTCGGTTTCCACTGAGGTTGTAAAAATTGTTGTTTAATTGACTCTTTCAATTCCTCCAGAGTCGGTTGTTTTTCTCCTTCTTTTTTTTCCGCTTTTTGCATATTCTGAAAATATTGTTCCGCCAACTGATCAACCATTTTCTGTTCTTCTTCGGATAACTCCGTTCTCGCTTCACCTTCTTCTTTAAATTCCAAAAGAGGTGTTTCCTTAATCATCGCTTTGGCCTTACTTATATCTTTTACTCCCGCCAACTCAACTATCAAGCGATAACTATCTCCAACCTTAGACGGTCT
>CAYORE010000084.1:0-2028 GCA_964406325.1 uncultured Bdellovibrionales bacterium
CGAAAATTTTCAAACGATCGGACAGAGCAGAAGTGGTTTTATTTTTTAATATCCTGACGCCCGATCACCAACCAACGCCCCTCAAACGGTGTTAGGAACGCCCTTTCATTAGCCACCGTCGGAGTAGATAATAATATCAGCGATTGATCAAACCAGCACCGCCACATCAAGTGGAAGGAGGCATCCCTATTTTTTTTGCAACGTTTGCGATAAGCGGCTGTAAACAATAGCGGTTATGACGTTTTTTTAAGCTAATGACAACCGTCGGGGTAGACAAATATAAAAAACAGCGTATCCGTTTACAGTCCGACTTAATTGCGATGTTAGAATGCGTAAACTATGCTATATACTTAAAACAAAAAACACTTTGCCGAAAATGAAATAGAATGTTGAATTGAGTTTGTGAAACCATAGTTACCTTTAATTTTATTATATGGGCCATATGGTTCATATTTATAATATAATTGAAAATGCAAAAATTTAAATATGTTCATATTTACACCAAATATTATGTTAATATAAATTGATTCGTAATTTATTTTATTTATTGTTTTATAAATTGGTTCTGAAATATGTTCTCTCAATGTTCCTGAGGAATAACCAACTCCTATCCCATAAACGAAACTGAAAATATATTCATAATTAATTTTAGTTAATTCTATACCATGTTTGGTCTGATTGAATTCTGAAGATGAACTTTGAGAGTCACCAGGTCTTGTATCCCATTCTTCTTGAGCAAAATATATATAATAATTATTTGGAATATAAAAATTCGTATTTGACCGCCGATATGCAATTCCTATAGATTCCCCATATTTCCTTTGATCCGAAAATACTGTTTCATAATGAATTTGTAAACCATAATCCAATTTAGATGCATCAAAATCTTGTTTAGTATCAGAGATGGCGCTATGGATCAGACCACTTATAACCCCAATTGAAGCTCCTAATGTGGGAACAAAAATATAACATAATCCTTTGTCACACTCATCGTTTAAATCCATTATATATGCTGTAAGTAGTCCAGCGGATCCTCCATAAAAGCCCCATCGTAAAGTAGAAGTTAAAATATAATTAACTCTTTTATTAGTTGGAAGAAGCACCTTTTCAATTTCTAAAATAGTATCACTATCATTGGAAATTGTTACAAATTTATTTTTACTTGTTAAAAGTGATGATTTAAATTTTGAATCTTGTGAAAAAGAATTTGCAAAAGATAAAAACAGTATTAAAATACAAAACAAATACTTCATTTAATTTATATCCTAAAATTTAATTAGTAGCAACAGCACTCTAACGATTAAGCTAACCGGATTTGCCACGCGCCCAAAAACTTTCTCTTGGCACTGATTTTCTCACCGACCGAAATCATGCCCCGCGTTTTTCAGTCAGGTTGAGCGATTTGTTGCAATCTACATAATTTTTTTAGATGCCTGCTAAGACGGGCACGAAGAATATTTCAAACTTCACTCAGGAAAATAACCAAACCGTTTGGCTAAAACAACTTTCAAACGACCGGATTAAAATTTTTTTTCTTAAGTAATCGACAAAAATTTTCAAACGATCGGGCAAAGCAGAAGTGGTTTTTATTTTTTAATATCCTGACGCCCGATCACCAACCGACGGCCCTCAAACGGTGTTAGGAATGACCTTTCGTTAGCCACCGCCGGAGTAGATAATAATATCAGCGATTGATCAAACCGCCAACGCCACATCAAGTGGAAGGAGCCATCTCTATTTTTTTGCAACGACCAAGCTAACCGGATTTGCCACGCGCCAAAAACTTTGACTTGCCGAAATGCTCTCACTGACCGATTCATGCCCCGCGTGGCAAATTCCGTGTTGAGCGATTTGTTAGCTGTTATTAGCAATTTCATTTTTATTTAAAACAAGACATTTTGCGATCATATCATGCAAAGCTTGATTTCTTTCAGTAAAAAGAGGCATGAGGTAACCGATTCCAAAAATAATATTGGAAATAATTTTTGCCCAAAATCTTAATGAACTCTTAACAAAATTAACTCGATT
>CAYORE010000085.1:0-2500 GCA_964406325.1 uncultured Bdellovibrionales bacterium
AAATACTCTTGAATATCTTTCCCAAAGAGCACTGGAACTTCAAAAGGAAGATCTTCAACAACTTCGCCAAATCGCTAAAGATAAAATTAAAGAAGAAAAAGAAAAAGAAGAACAACAGACCAAAGGAAAATACTGGGTGAAATAGTCGCCCTGTCTGAAAGTAGTCTTTTAAATTAAAAATCCCTGCCGACAGAGGTAGGGATTTTTTGTTAAACTTTGAAAAATAGAAGTTAATCAAAATAGACCCCTCACACCTTGTTATAAATTAAAAAGAAGCGTGAGCAAAGCCTGATTTTTAGCGAATGAGTACAATAGGCTACCGAGAAATGGGAATAATTACACCAAAATGGGTTTTTCCAAAAAATATTCCAAAATGAAATTGGTAATTCCAAAATGGAAGATACCGAGTATAGAAAAAATTATAAAAGGGAATAAGTAGTTAAACTAAAGACCCCCTTGTCAAAACCTGCGTCACAAAAATAAACTTATCTCAAAATTTCATTAATAACATCCAAGTCTTTACAACCATATTTCATACTGGCGGAATAAAACCGCTTGCGTGGACCATGACAACCACCGTTATCTTTTGGAAGAGGGGCGGTCAAAGGCAATAAAAAACCAACATCTTGAGCAGTAAATTTACGATGCAGTCTTTGCAATGTTCTGTGACGCAGAGATTCGCTCATCAAAGCAAAAGTGCTCATATCATCACCTTTTTTTCCGCTCCAATCAAAATGCACAAAAACATTATTTGCTTTATTTTTCCATCGTTCATTCCACATTAACGCCCAACACCAACCCTCACCTGTTTGTTGATTGTACCACCGTGAAAAACAAGGACCATCCTCCACTGAACCGTCGGGATGCAAACCAACACCACCTTCAATAAAATCAAATAAACGCAAATATTCTTCATCATCAATATTATTGGTTTGGGCACCGATTACAATTTCCATATTTTTTTGCTTGGCATATTTACGCATATCTTTTAGCACTTTCTGAATCATTGGCTTGTCCAAATCTTTTTCTTGATGATAAACTTGACCAAACAAAAAAACTTGAATGCCGATATCCATTGCTTCATGAGTGATTTGTTTTAGATAGTCACGATATTCTTTTTCGGCAAAAGATGGTTTGCAAGTATGTTCTCCCCAAAAATTTTTACTGTTCTTTTTGCACATTTTTTTAAAATCAAATCGTCGCCCCTCATCGTAATAAATATACTTTTCTTTTTTATCAATCGCCTCCGCAATAAACATTCCATATAAAACATCTTTCTTGCCTATTTTTTCCATATTCTTTACCGCCTTGCGAAAATCCGGTGCTTCCAACCAAGTTTCAATCGCCCGAGAAAAGAAGTAGCACTTACTTTTTTTTGCCAACTTAATGTCTTTACTTGTTCCACTGTAACCGCTCAACAAACCATCAGCCACACACCCTTTGTTTTTCATTTTTTTTATATCCGGCTTCGGATAACTCAATTGTTCTGTTGAGTCGGTCGTCGGTTTAGAGTGCCATTTTTTCCAAAACGAATCAGGGATAAAATTATTATCTTTGGTAAGAACATCCTTGTTAACAGAAGAAGTATTTTTGACATTTTTAAGAAAAAAATCAAACAAAGGACTGTTTTTGGGTAGTGATTTTAAAAACAAAAATCCACTCAAGCCGATTAACAACATCAGTCCACCGAAGATAAGAAAAAATTTTTTAGAAAAAATAGTATTCATACTGTCATATTACAACGATTTGGAGAAAAGGCAAGAAAATTTGACTTAAAATGTAAATTTAAGTATAGTAATTAGGTGTGGGGCCCGTAGCTCAGGGGTTAGAGCAGTCGGCTCATAACCGATTGGTCGCAGGTTCAAATCCTGCCGGGCCCACCAACTGAAAACCAGACTCACAAAAACCTTTCAGATTAATTACAACAGGACTCCACCCCAACAGGCGATCAGTCGGGAGATTAAAAATCGGAATCCGCCATTGACTTATTTGATAAGAATGATTATAGTATAGAAGTAATTTAAAAAAATAGATAACAGACACAAGCCGAGGTAGCTCAGTGGTAGAGCAAAGGACTGAAAATCCTTGTGTCGAGAGTTCAATTCTCTCCCTCGGCACCAAATTTCCGAAAACAACAAGGAAAACACAGACAATAAAACAAACAACGGAAATACAAGTATTGTTAATAGGATAAATTAAAAAAGAATAAAAAAATATGCGAGAGTGGCTCAGTGGTAAAGAAGCTCATCCGCTTCGCTTCTTGCCAAGTAGAAGGCCAACATCAGGGGTAATTTAAAAAAATATGCGAGAGTGGCTCAGTGGTAGAGCGTCTCCTTGCCAAGGAGAAGGTCGCGGGTTCAATTCCCGTCTCTCGCTCAGGGACTAAATATATCAAAAGGCAAGCACTTCAAAGTGTTTGTTTTTTGATAAGACTATAAATTAAGGGAATTGAAGGGCGCGAGTAAATTCGAGCGAATAGCGAGGATTTATTGTGTGTAGC